>JAUXVD010000019.1 GCA_030684575.1 Nitrospirota bacterium
ATCAGTCTCCTCACTTGCCGGTCCGTGACCATGCGCCCTCCCTTGGTAGAGCGAAGAGGGTACAGGACTGGCGGTTAGGAGGCGCGGCACCCCGCAATTCTAGTTGTCGTTACCCCGCAATTCTAATTGTCGCTGAACAGGACTTGGAGAAGGGCCGGATCTTTCTCCCTGGCCACCTCACCAAGACGGGGCAGGAACGCCTTGTGCCTCTCACGCTACCCCTACGGCAGGAGTTTCAGCGGCTTAGAGCACAGGATGGGGTGTTACGGATTCAGGGGCTTGTCTTCCACAAGAATGGGGGGAAACTGAGCCATACCTACCGAGAAGTGAAGCGGTTATGTGTGGAGCAGAAGATTGAGGACTTTCTGTTCCATGACCTTCGCCACTGTGCCGTGACGAACCTCGCAGACTCAGGGGTCGATACCGAAACGATCATGAAGATCGTCGGTCACTCCTCGGTGGAAATGTTTCTCCGCTATCGCACGATCAAGGCAGAGAATTTAGACGCTGCCATGACTCGCATGAACACGCTAATAACACGGCATGAGAACGCCGCTCGCCAAGTCCCTGGAATCGCTGCACTATAGAGTGGTTGGTGCCGAAGGCGGGATTTGAACCCGCACACCCTTGCGGGCGCTAGACCCTGAATCTAGTGCGTCTGCCAGTTTCGCCACTTCGGCACATCGAGGTGGAGGGGGATTATCCTGAATTATTGAGGTCCCCGTCAAGCAAGGGGCTTGAATTACTTAGCTTGCGCTGCTCGTGAGGCCCAGAGGCCAGCCTTCGCGATGTCCCTGGTGTCTCCGCTGATCACGATCCGTTCTCGGACAAGCCCGGCGGCGCCGAGCAAGGGGGCCGCTGCGATCCAGGGTGCCTCATCGGCGATCAAGATATCGAACCGGACACGGCTGAACAGGGGATCGCTTAGCACCCGGGATGCGGTGGTGACCACGAGCCGACGGTTTTGTATGAAGGCCTGGCGGTTGGTGTCTTCTTCGGCTGCGAGCAATTCACGGATCTTTTTCGTCCCGCCCAGATGGACGATGTCTTCTTTGAGTTCGTCAAACTCCGGCCGCATGTCTTTCGGTACCGCGGCTTCCGGCACGAGTTCGTCGATGCGCACCTTGGCGACATCAAGTTCCCCCTTCAATTCGGCGCATTGACTCTCATGCAGTTCGAGATATTGATGCAGCGTTTGGACGTTTTTCCCGACGGCCTGCAAGCTGAGCCGTCGAAAGAGCGGGAGGTTTTCATATTCAGCCAGCGTGGCAGTCACGTCTTTGATCTTGTTTTGTACGTCGGTGAGCTGCGTGAGCAGTCGCCATTCCAGCAGGCGCACTTCATCGAGATCCCTTTGTTTCTGCCCCTTGTAGGCTAAGACAGGGGTCAACTCACGAAACCGCTCATATTTGCGCCGGAGTGCGGCCTTGTCCGCGCGCGACTTGGCATAGAACTGGTGCATTTGGGCTTCGAACCCCAGTTCTTGAATCCCGATACCCTCGGCCTGATGGGACAGGGTCATTTCATAGCGACTGACCCAAGTCTTATATGTGAGCCCGACGGCTTTCATGGCCCGCGCGATGGTTCCGACGAGTGCATCCGCCGACTGGTGATCGGGAGAGACCAGCAGGATACGTTTATTCGTACGAATCAGTTCGATGACGAGGACCGCTAATCGTTGTCGTCGCACCGCAAGCTCGTCCGACCAAATGGTCATGAGAATCGAGGAGCCGGGTCCGGTTCCGGACAGTTCTCCCGCTTCCGTCGTCGTCTCGAGGAGGGGAGCCAATCGGTCTGCGGGACCGAGCCGAAAGGCGTCTGGTTGCGCGAGCATGTCGCGCAATCGCTTGGCAGACGGAGCGAGAAGCCCGGCACGGTCAGGAACGACCGTCATGTTGGCGCAGGACTGTCCAATCGCATCGAACGTCTGCACAAGGATCACGTGACCTTGCCCGCCAAGTACGATGCCTTCCGTCGGTTCCATGTCGTCCGGAGGGACAATAGAGAGGGGCGTGTCATGCGCGATGGACGAACCATGCGGAAGTGTCAGCTCGTAGAGGTGCAGCGTGCCGATGGTATGCAGCAGTCGTCCTGTTACATGCGTAATGGGCTGATCAAACGCCGTGGCGCTCACCTGTTTCTGCTCGGCTTCAAGCCGGAGTGCCCATGTCTCGATGAGGTCACGCGCTGTCATGCGATCCTTGGGAAATAGTTTGTGTGCAGCGGCGGCCATCATACGGTTGGCCATTGCGCCTGTCTAGCAGGATGCAGAAAAAATGATGGATGACCCGGTGAGTCCCATGTGCTCGCGCAACGCGCGGTCTCAAAAGACCCTCGTTGGACGCGCGCACTGAGGGACTTATCCGGGCCATCTTAGAGGAACGTATCGGAGAAAACTTCTCCCTTCGGTCTCTTACTGCGGACTTGCTGGACGGTCTTTTGAGCATTCTTCAGGGGGGGTCCTCTTGTTCCGGCGTGGTTATTTCTGAGCCTGCTAGGCTGAGAATCGTGTGTCTGCTTGACCCCACCGAACAGTTCCATTAGCGTAGACATTTTGCAGCGCCTGCTCGATAGCCATGGGAGGACGTCGTACATGCATGTAGTTGGACTTATGTCCGGAACATCCGGTGACGGAGTCGATGCCGCACTTGTGGACATTACCGGGCGAGGCCGTACCGTGAAGGTGAGAACCCTGGCGTCGCATACGCTGGCGTATCCACGCTCGCTACAGCAGCGGATTCTCTCCGCGTCTGTTTCCGGGACGGTCGCAGATATTTGTCACCTCAATGCGCTGCTCGGTGAATGGTTCGCGAATGCCGCGCTGCATGTCATTCGGCAGGCAACACTTCAGCCGAGCGATGTGCTGTTGATCGGTTCGCATGGACAAACCGTGCACCACCTTCCGCATGGCGTTCATGCGCCAGGTGTCGGCTCGATTCGTTCAACCCTCCAAATCGCCGAGCCGGCTGTGATTGCCGAGCGAACGGGGATAACCACCGTTGCGAATTTTCGTCCACGGGATATTGCTGCAGGGGGCCAAGGGGCTCCACTCACCCCGGTTGCGCATGCTTTGCTGTTGAAACATGCGCGTCGCGCACGGTTGATCGTGAATCTCGGCGGCATCAGCAACGTGACCTATGTGCCGAAGGGGGGACGCCTGAGCGGAGTGCAGGCCTTCGATACGGGGCCGGCTAATATGGTGCTGGACAGTCTCATGGTGCGCGTGACTGACGGACGACTATTGATGGACTGCGATGGAAAGTTAGCGATGAAGGGGCAGGTTGATTCACGATTGCTGGGTAAGTTGCTCGCTCACCCGTTTTTGTCCAAGCGACCTCCGAAATCGACCGGACGGGAAGCGTTTGGCCCCGATCTCATCGAGGAGCTGATTGCGACTCAACAGCAACGGAGCCTCTCAATCGAGGATTTGTTGGCGACCTGCAGTATGTGGACCGCCAAGGCGGTCGGCGCGTCGCGTCGGTGGATCAACGGGGAGATCGATGAGGTGGTGGTGGGCGGCGGCGGTGTCCGCAATCGGGCAATTATGACTCATCTCTCGACGGTGTTCGCTCCGGTGCCGGTCTCCACGTTCGAAGCCCTGGGGTGGGACAGTAAGTCGTTTGAAGCGGTAGCCTTTGCCTTGTTGGCCTATCAAACCGTGACCGGCCAATGGGGCAATATCCCGTCAGTGACGGGTGCCACGCATCCCGTGATCCTTGGCACGATTGTGCCGAATGGCCCTCGCTGGCGTGAATCATTTCCGGCGCGATAGCAGCATGATGGAGAATATAGGTATCGGACTAGCCATCGCCTCTCTGGTGTTTCTGATTTGGCGCCTGATGATGTCTTCAAGCGGTGAGTCGGCCAGGAAAGAGAGCCTGGTGATTCCTCCTGGCGTGACGCTGCGGCCTCAGCCCTTGCTGACCGATACGGACCTCATGCTCTACAATCTCATACGGTTGGCCGTGGAAGATCATTATCTTGTCTTTGCGAGGGTTCCACTCTGGTCTGTTGTCAGTGTCGAGGCGGAGGGAAAGATTCGGTCTCAGGTGTTAAGGCAGATCGCGCTGAAGCAACTCGACTTTGTGTTGGTTCACCCGGGAACGAAGGCGGCTGAGCAGGTTGTGTTGCTTGAGGAAGGGTTTCCCCCTCAGCCACATGAGGTCACTCGAACTCGCGAGATTCAAGCTGTTCTGCAGGCAGCGGGCATTACGTTGACCACCTTGAAGCCCAACACGTCCTATACCGTGCCTCAGCTGGCTCAGCTGCTTGGCGTCGGCGAAGACGAGTGACCGTCGGGATGCGACGCTATTCGCCAGGCCCGGTGCCGACCAGCTGTGTCGCCGGTTCCACATCGCGTATCGCGGCGACGTCAATGGCTTTCCTCGCCAGTTCGGCTTCTGCGCTCTCGGGATATTGATCGATGACTCGTTCGTACATCATGCGGGCTTTTTCATGATCTTTGATCTTGGTGTAGGTTTGACCAAGTTTGAGCGTGGATGCCGCAAGTTTTTGGCTCATCGGATAGTCGGACACGACGTTGTAAAATGACTTTAGGGCTTCCCTGTAGCGTCCGAGCCGGTACTGGCATTCTCCTACCCAATACTGCGCGTTGGCGGCCAAAGAGGATTGCCCGTGCAGTTCGAGAAAGAATCGAAACCCTGCCAGCGCGGCTTCGTAATCCCGATGTTTAAACTCTTCCATCACTCGATCGTAGAGGTGTCGAGACGAGTCCTGCATGTGGGATGGTGCAGCGACAGCGGGGTTGAACGATAGCAGTAACGCCATGATTCCTGGGAGCACAATTTTCAGTATTGTCATCGTGATACCTCCATACTGCTCAGCCTGGTCTCAGTACCCATATCCCCGTGATCCCGCAATCGCCATGCCACCAGACGAGCGATCCGGCATGTCTAAAACAGACGAGAATCCAGTAGCTTGGCATTGTTCCATGGCAGAAGTTGCCGAGTGCCAGCCCTGCCCGGATGACAGATTTGTACGATGTGTGTGTGATTCCTGGCTTGACAAAATTGAGACCACTATTGAGTGGATGTGACGGGTGTCAACGGCGTGAGATGAACTTGACTTGCGTGGATGTGCCCGAAATAATGCCGCTCCTGATTTTGGGCCAGTGGCCGAGTGCAGTGAAGCCATCCTGTGAGAATGAAGAGATGTGGATATGAAGACCGAGCCTCCGCTGAATCCACTCGGTGGAAAGACCTTGATCGTCGATGCGAATGACGCTGACGCCTATCCGCGACCCAGTGCGGCGCTTCTCGATGCTGGTGAGCAGGATCAGGTGTTTGTTCGTCCAGGGATCTACGAGGACAAAGTCTTTGTCACGGGGCGGCCGATACATTTGGTCGGCGCCGGGCGAGATGATGTGCAGATTTTTTCCCGTCGTGGGGGACCGCTCTATCTCCAGCAGGTCCCCAGTGGGCGCATCTCCGGCATCACGTTTCGATATGTCGGAAGTGACCAAAATTCCGCGATGAACCTGCTCGACTCCTCTTGTACGGTGACCCAGTGCCGTGCCACGGAGGGTATTCTCTCCGGTGTGGTGATTTATGGACCGCAATCACGACTGACATTTGTCGGAAATGAAGTTTGTGGCAACCGGGAATCTGGGATATTTGTGTTTGCCGGAGCACAGCCGAGGATTGCCGACAATGTCTGCAGGGGCAACCACCATTTCGGCATTGCGGTCCGCGATTCAGGGAGCCATCCTGAGCTCGTCAGAAACCAATGCCGTGAAAACATGCTGAGCGGGATTCTCCTCTTCCATCACGCGGAAGCGCTTCTCGTCGACAATACCTGCAGTGAGAATCAGCATTGGGGGATTGTGATGACTCCCGATTCTCACCCGACTCCCGGTCAGGAGGCGCTCGACACCTCAAACATTCTTGCCCCCAATCCGCGAGGAACCTTGATCGTAACAGACCAGCCGCTGGGTGACATCGGGCGGTGACGAGGTCTGGCGTCGAGGATACGGCTATCTCGGCTGGGCGTGTACAGTGAAAAGAGGAAATCTTGGAGGACGGGAAGTCTGCATCGGCCCTCGATACGCTTGATGCCAGACGTCTGTGGCTACGTTATGCGGGGAGATTCGGAACCTGCGCTTCAACGACTTCGTGTAGGTGAAAGCTGTTGCCGCCTTGCTGTTTCGCTCGATACATTGCCGTGTCGGCATGCTTCAGTAATTCGTCGACGGGATGATCGTCGTGCGGATAAATCGTCACACCAATGCTGACCCCGATGGAGATGTGATGGTCCTGTAGTTCGAACGGCGTGGCGATCGACTCCGCGATGCGTTTCGCCACCACCAGGATATTCTGGTCAGAGGAAACGCCTTCTAGGATAATGGTGAATTCGTCTCCACCCATCCTGGCCACAGTATCGACTTCACGCACACAGGTCTTGAGACGCTCCGATACGGCTTTAAGCAGGTCGTCTCCCATGTCGTGCCCGAAGGTATCGTTCACGGCCTTGAACCGATCGAGATCGAGGAGCATGAGGCCAATCGGTTGTTGCAGTCGCTTGCTTCGAGCCATGGCTTGAATCAGTCGATCACGAAAGAGGCTACGATTCACCAATCCGGTCAAGTGATCGTACTGCGCGAGGTAGGTCAGGCGTTCTTCTGTGCGTTTTCGTTCAATCGCATAACGAACGGCACGAGCTAACAGCTCGGGATGACCCTGCCCTTTGACGAGGTAATCTTGCGCCCCCTGTTGAACGGCTTGAAGTGCAAGGCTTTGGTCGCTTACACCGCTTAGAACGACGACCGGGATTGTTGGGCTTGTGGCGTGGACTTGCCTGACAGTCGGGAGACCGAAGGCATCCGGGAGCGATAGGTCCAAGAGCACAGCGTCGAACCGGTCACGGCCGAGTAGCGCAAGTCCTTCTCCCAGCGTTTTCGCTCGAGTGACTCTGAATTCCTCGATGCTCCATTCAGACAGGAGATCTTGCGTGAGTTGCGCGTCGACATCATTGTCTTCGACGAGGAGCACTTTGATCATCCAACTCCCTCACTGCCGAGTGAATCCGTCTCGTGTATTGTCAGGTGCCTCTGAGGAACATGGCAGATTCGGCAGTGTGATTATAGCCAAGTGGAGAGGGTGGACAAAGCAAATGCGGAAAACCTGTGAGGTTTTCTTCCTGGCTCAGGACATACCTAATCCCTGCGCAAGCAGATGCAATACAACGCGATTCCTTCCATGGCCACTCCGTATGGGCAGGGATTAGGAGTTGCGGCAGACGATCCAGGATGTAGAGTTCTGGCTCTAAGCTACCTGAAGTGCTTCAGCTCGGCGCCGAACTTCCTCAGCTTTCTGTGCCTGTCCCAGGTTGTCATAGAGCGAGGCGATGTTGGCATGCAAGTGCGACAAGAGTTGCCCCAACTGGGCTTCTTGTGCGATCACGTTGGCTTCAAGCGCCAGCTTCTTTTCTTCGCTCCGGCGGAAGCGTTCCTCAAGTCGCTGCACGAGCTGGATCCAGCCTTTGACCTTGCCGGAATCCAAGTCAGGAATGGTCGGCAAGGCTTCGGCACGATCGAGGGATTTTTCTGTTTGATTCATCCAATTGATGAACACGAGAAAATCCCCAAGTGTGATTTTCAGTGCGGATGAGGCGCCTTCTTCTTCGATAACCAGGTCTTCCATGGCAACTCCTTTTACCTAAAATTATTGCGAATAGTGTGCGACCGGCGAAGCAAGCACTTCTGCGAATTGACCGACGAGCAGTGCTCCTATCGGCTCCTGAACAGTGAGTAGCGCGGCGAGCTCAACGTGAGCCACCTCCTTTCGCAGGTTTTGGCTTTTGGGTGAAATCGGAGGGGGAGTCCAAGAATGGACAACTCATAGGCTACATCCAGTAGTGTTAGCCGAGTGATACTGCTCTAGCAGTGGTATTGTCAACAGCTCTCTTGGGGGATTGATAATGAAGAAATCTCTGTTGGGTTTTTAGAAATGGGGGTGGGGCAAAAAAGAGTGGGAAGCGGGCGCTATTATCCTTGAGGTGAGAGTGGTGGAACGTTCGGATAGGGCCCGCGTGGAAGGCGTTCTGGGCCGATGGCCCCTTCGCAGGCATACCCTGGCTCGAAGGGCCAGAGGAGGGACCGACCTTCCCAGGAACCTCTCACTTGAATCGTACGAAATGTGACCCCAAGTTGAGCGGCCTCCTCGTGCATCGTGGAGAGACAGCCTTCGTAGGAATAGGCGCGGCGACCGATTATGAGCGGTTCGCCCGTCTGGTTATGGAATACCGTATAGGGTTCAGCGCAGCCGACGAGGAACAGTATCATGGTAAGCAGAATGCCTCGCGTCATGTGTTTCCCCCTTTACCCGCAGATCTGACCGACTAGGAGCTGCGTCTTTGCCCTATACGTGACTGAGGTAGCAGAGAGAGGACCCTCTTTTCTGACTAGCCGGCCTAATTGAACTTGGTCTTCACCTGGCATTTGGATAAATTCGACACCGAACTGTCGGCCCTCGCACCAGCGCACTTTGGCTAGCCCGACTCGGAGCGGAGACGGGGCGTCAGGAACGAGTGTTCGCATCTCAAGATAGGAACCAGGCGGTACTCGCTTTCGACTGTGAATGGCGCAGCCAGGGACGGATACATTGAGCACGGTTCCTTCACCTACATAGGCCTCACCGGCAAATACAGCGGGGAAGTGCGTGTCGACTCGTTCACAGTACCGAAGTTTCGTCATGATAATTGATTCCTTCGCAGTCAGATAACTCGGAGAGCAGAGCGTAGCACAGTCTTTCTTGGGGAGGCGAGCAACCCCCCTCATTTGTGTGATCTTGAATAAGAGCAAGGGATCCACCGTAGCATACTCCCTGAGCCGCAAAGTGCGGCAAGGAGAGCCAAAAAATGGGTAGACCCCACCCCCAGCTCCCCGCGAAAGTTGGGGCGCCTGGTAGTCGCAAGTTATTGGAATCATGACAGAGGCAATGATTTCTCCCTCCCTGCCAGGCGGCATAGAATCTGCGCTTATAGCGACAGAGGGTCGAGAGAGCTCCCGAGAACATGAAAGCCGAATCCAAGGTGACAAGGATTTCGGCATAGGGAGGAGACGGGATGAACCAGGTTGACATGCACAACGAATCATCTAGCGATGGTTCTGGGCTTAGAGCCTTCATCCTCTTAGGTTCTGCCAGGTTTCTTACCTGCACGGTGGCGATATTGATGATGTCATCAGCGCCTTCTGTTCTCGCCGACGAGCCGGTATTTGGATACGTCGACTCCACGACGTTGGTGGACCTCGGGAATCGACAGACAGATGATCCTGTTACCCCCGTTCGCCCCAAGGCCCGCTATCACCATGGATTAGTCGATCTCGAACTTGAACAAGCGGTGAGTCGAGCGGCACAGCAGTGCCAGATTCAACCGGCCTTGCTCCTTGCGGTGATGAAGGCGGAGTCTTCATTTAATCCGACAGTGGTTTCACGGGCAGGCGCGATAGGACTGATGCAATTGATTCCGGAAACCGCTATCCGTCATGGCGTGCGCAATCTGTACGATACAAAGGACAATATCACCGGTGGAGCCAAACATTTGCGTTACCTTCTGGATCGGTTCCACGGGAATCTCCGGTTAGCCGTGGCTACCTATAACGCGGGCGAACGTAAGATGGATCGATATGGGCAGATCCCGCCTTATAAGGAAACACAGGGTTATGTGAAAAGGGTGCTTATCTACTATCGTGGCTATAAGAAAGACGGTTGGGTTATGCCCGTCGTGATGAACGATCCGTCTCTGCACGCAGGCCGACGGTACTAGAGGTCGAGTTTAAGCGTCTTGAGCGATTCACGAGCAACACGGAAGGTGCCATCAGAATGTTGAAGCGGGAGAGGCGTTAGACAGGTTTTTCAGCGACGTAATCCAAATACTTCCACAGCTCTTTGGCATCCTCTTCGGCGAAGACCAGCGGGGCATTGTTCGCGGATCCGGCGAAATAGACCTTGAGCGACATCTCATCTTGCCAAATCTGAGCTTCACAGTAGCTTACGCTATCGAGATTGAGGGCTTTTTTGCCGATGCGGACGAAGTGCATGGAACTCCTTACGTCTTGTGTCTGCAGGACGCAATATAGCATCAGAAGAGGATTCGTCCAATGCATACCACAATTCCGTACAAGTGCTGGGACGCCAGCTGACGAGCAGCGACCGGTCCTGGATTGCGGTCATATGGTGGTGAAGTGAGGAGAGGAGAACTGGTTGGTTGCGGGGAGAGGATTTGAACCTCTGACCTTTGGGTTATGAGCCCAACGAGCTACCGGGCTGCTCCACCCCGCGAGAGGATGCTAACAAAGCGGTGATCGGCAAGTCAAGCCGCTCTCCTCGCATCCAAGTTGCTTTCGCTCACCTGCAATGCTAAAGCGATAACATGCGTCTCGTATTTATGGGCACACCAGACTTTGCGGTTGCTTCTCTTGAGGCCTTGTTGCAGTCGGACGATTCCGTTGTTGGGGTGGTCACACAACCGGATCGCCCGAAAGGGCGCGGGCAAATTCTCACGCCGTCACCGGTAAAACTTCTGGCTCAGCGAGCGCACATCCCGCTGCTGCAACCACTGAAGATGAAGGATCCTGAATTTATCCAGACCCTGGCTGACTGGAAGCCGGACTTCATTGCCGTTACGGCGTTTGGGCGTATTTTGCCTCCGGCGATCCTCTCGCTTCCTCCGCGTGGCTGTATCAATGTGCATGGTTCCCTTCTTCCAAAATATCGCGGCGCCGGTCCGATTCAGTGGGCCATCATCAACGGCGAGATGGCAACAGGCATTACGACCATGCTGATGGATGAGGGGATGGATACCGGCGCGATGTTGCTTCAAGAAGCCATTCCCATTACCCCTGAGGATACAGCAGGCACCCTCTCGCTACGTTTGGCTGAACTCGGGGGCAGATTGCTGGTCGAAACGATTGCCCGACTCAAGGCCGGCACCCTTGTGTCGCGGTCACAAGATTCTTCGCAAGCGACCATGGCGCCTTTGCTGAAAAAGGAAGATGGGGTAATCGATTGGACTTTGCCAGCCACGGCTCTGGCTAGCCGGGTTCGTGGCCTCGCTCCTTGGCCTGGAGCCTACACCGCTGTGCCGGGGGGCGACCGTTGGACAATCTGGCGAGCCCAGGCCCTCCCAGGATCGGCCTCGAAGCCTCCGGGGGCAGTGGTGGCGGTCACCACCGAGGCGATTCATGTCGCCACGGGGGAGGGACTGCTTGCATTGCTGGAGTTGCAACCAGCCAATAGTCGCCGCATGGCGGTTTCTCAATATTTGGCTGGCCACCCGATTGCCGTTGGATTGCAGCTAGGGGGACCGGTTCCTTCCTAGTTTCCTGTCTATTCATTCAACAATCTGAATATCCTCTGAGTCACCTATGGCATCTGGTCCTCGATCCCTCTTTACTGCCCAGACCGCACCGTCAGCCCGTGCGATCGCGCTCTCGTTGCTGGTGGAGTCCGACAAGAGCGAGGAGGGAGTCGATGTGCTGTTGGACCGCGCCCTTGCGCGTTGCTCGTTCGACAGTAGGGATCGGGCCCTCACGGTGGAGCTCACCTATGGTGTCTTGCGTCGGCTTGCGACTATCGATTGGCGTCTTGAACCGGTTTTGGACAAGCCGTTGCTTCGCCTTCCAGTCGCCGTGCAGATGGTGCTCCGTCTTGGAGCCTACCAACTGCTGTTTCTCGATCGCATTCCGCAGTCTGCTGCTGTCAACGAATCGGTCAACCTCACCAGAGCGTTTGCCTGCACGGTGGGCAGGGACTGGAGCGGTCTCGTCAATGCGGTGTTGCGCTCGCTCTTGCGTCATCCGCCTGAGCCTTGGCCTAGCATGGACCATGATCCAGTACAGGCGCTCGCCGTACGGTACTCGATTCCTGGATGGCTCAGCCGGCGATGGGTGGAACGGCTGGGGCCTGCTGCTGCGGAGGCGGCTTGCGCGGGGGTCAGCGTCGCGCCTCCAATGACGCTTCGGGTGAATCAGCTCGTGACGACCAGGGACGCGCTCCTCGAACAGTTTGCGCAGGCTGGTATTGCAGCCAAGCAGGCCCGCGTAAGCCCCTTTGGAATTGTGCTGGAAGACGGAGGTCTTGTTCCTTCGATCCCGGGGTTTCAAGAGGGCGCCTTTTATGTCGAAGATGAAGCCGCGCAACTGATTCCTCTAATTCTTGACCCTCGGCCAGGTGAGGTTATACTTGATGCTTGTGCGGCGCCGGGAGGGAAATCCACTCATCTGGCCGATCTGATGCAGAACAAGGGAACGATCTACGCCGTCGATCGGAAAGGGACCCGCCTGGATCTGCTGCGAAGTAATTGCAGTCGACTGAACGTTCAGATTGTTGTGCCGATTGTCGGCGACATTCGCCAGCCGAGGGAATGGGTTTCTCCGATTGAGACCGCTGCTGCTCACGTGAAGAAAGCCAATGTGGGCGAACTATTGGTTGATCGAATATTAGTGGATGCGCCCTGCAGCGGGCTCGGTGTGTTGCGGCGGCACCCCGAAGCAAAGTGGCGGAAAGATGAGCAGGCGCTCCCTCGACATCAGGCGCTCCAGTCTCAGATCCTCGAAGCGGTTGCCCCATGCTTGCGGCCTGGCGGGGTGCTGGTCTATAGTACGTGCTCGACGGAACCGGAAGAAAACGAAGATGTCATTGAGCGGTTCTGTCGTACCCATAGAGAGTTCCAGCGTGAGTCCGTTATTCGCTGGCTCCCGCCTGAGGCACAGGGTTTTGTCACCGAACAGGGTGCATTCTCGACAGTGGGAAACCAGCTCTCGATGGACGGATTTTACGCTGCACGACTGAGGAAGGGTTTGTGATGGCCCGCCCCATTTATATCGCCCCTTCGATTTTAGCCTCCGACTTTGCCAGACTGGCCGATGAAGTGGCAGCCGTGGAACGGGCTGGGGCCGACTTCCTCCATATCGATGTCATGGATGGACATTTCGTTCCAAACTTGACCATCGGTCCGCCGATTGTGGCGGCGCTGAGAAAAGTGACCAAACTACCGCTCGACGTCCACCTCATGATCACCAATGCTGACGCCTTCATCGATGAGTTTGCCGAGGCGGGAGCGGATTACCTCACGGTTCACGTAGAAGCCTGTCCGCACCTCCATCGCACGGTTCAAGCGATCAAAGAGCGAGGCGTCAAGGCAGGGGTGACGCTCAATCCGGCCACCTCGCTCAGTACGATTGAGGAAATTCTCTCCGAGGTTGATTTGGTCCTGATCATGTCAGTCAATCCAGGTTTTGGCGGTCAAAAGTTTATTACGTCCTGTTTGAAGAAGATTGCCGCGGCTCGCGCCATGCTCGACCGAGCCGGGAGCCATGCGCTGCTCGAAGTGGATGGCGGCGTCAAGATCGACAATGCGAACCAGGTGCTTGCTGCGGGAGCCGACGTGTTGGTCGCCGGGTCGGCCATTTTCTCCAGTCCAGATTACGCCGCAACGATCGCTGCGATGCGCGCAGCCGGCCAACCTTCTTCCTCGACGCCTCAGCGCGTCGCTGCTCACCGATAGGCCTCGCGGGTGGATATTTCTTCTCTCATCGATAGTCTGCATCCTCTCGAAGTCAAAGTCCTTTCGACCTTTGCCTCGAACCCCTCTGCGGTGCTCCAAACAGAGCAGTTGGCGCAGTCCTCCGGGTTGGAGCCCTCGCAGCTGAGCATGGCGGTCGAATGGTTGCTCGCCAAGTCGTTGTTAGCAGTCGATACCGAGATCGTGACGCCGGTGGTCTCGCTCACCAAAGTCGGCGAACTGTACGTTGAAAAGCATTCGCCGATTGAACGGGTGCTCGCTGCGGCTCGCGAGGCGGCGACAACGGGCAAACGTCTGACCATTCAGGATATCCAATCGCGGGAGGGGCTGGAACCGGCTGAAGTGAGCGGTGCGATTGGCCGGCTCAAAAAAGAAGGCGCGCTCCTGATCATTCAAGGCGGCTGTCTCGAATCGACCGGCCGGCCGAGCCCAACGGCAGAGGCCATACGAGGATTACTATTACGGGTACATGAGACGCCTCGGGAGATGCAGTCATTTTCGGATGTACAACGGCAAGTCATTCAAGACCATGCCGTCAAACGAGGAAATGCGAAAGAGCCATTCCGCATCGATGATCGGGTCGCCAGATCGCTGAAGCTTTCCGCCGCCGGCACCGAGGCCGCGCAGCAGCTCTCCAAGCAAGGGGTTCTGGAAGAAGTTTCCCAGCTGACCCCTGAGTTGTTGAAAGACGGGAGCTGGCGAACGAAACGCTTCCGTAAGTACACGATCAGTCTTCGCGCACCACGGATTGCGCCGGGCAAGAAACATCCCTATCGCGAGTTTCTCGATACCGTGAAGACGAAGCTTGTGAGCATGGGATTCCAGGAAATGCGGGGCCCGCTGGTAGAGACTGAATTCTGGAACATGGACGCGCTCTTTATGCCACAGTTCCATCCGGCCAGGGATATCCATGACGTCTACTTCGTCAAGGAACCGAAACAGGCCACGTCGATTGCAGAACCGTTTTTGTCTCGGGTCGCGCAAGCGCATCAGGATGGCGGGGCAACCGGTTCAACCGGCTGGAACTATCCCTTCGATATGGCGCGTGCGCGTCGGCTGGTCTTGCGGAGCCAGGGGACGGCTGTCTCGGCTCATACGCTGGCTGCACAACCGGCGGTGCCGGGAAAGTATTTTTCCATCGCCCGTTGTTTTCGCTATGACCAAGTCGATGCGACGCATGCGACCGATTTTTTCCAGGTGGAAGGGATTGTCCTTGGCGAAGATATCAATTTCCGTACGTTGCTCGGTCTGCTGAATCTCTTTGCCCGTGAAGTGGCTCAGGCGAAGGAAGTTAAGTTTCTTCCGGCCTATTTTCCGTTCACCGAACCATCGGTCGAGATGCATGTGCGCCATCCGAAGCTTGGCTGGATGGAACTTGGCGGAGCCGGGCTGTTCCGGTCGGAAGTCACTCTTCCGCTGGGTGTGACCGTGCCGGTGATCGCCTGGGGGCTGGGGCTCGATCGCATGGCGATGGTGGCGCTCGGGATTCACGATATTCGAGAGTTGTTTACCGACAATCTTGACCTCATCCGTTCCACCAAGGGGGCCCTCTAGGTTTCACATGCCCACGATTACGATTTTCAAACAGGATCTTGAGGGATTGCTTGCAGGGCCGGGAGAGGCTCGCCAACCGATTACTCTTGAACAAATCGAAGACTCGTTGATGCTCGTGAAGGGTGAGTTGAAGGGGCAGAACCCGGATACCGGCGAACTGCGCATTGAATTACAAGATAGTAACCGTCCCGATCTTTGGTGCTGTGAAGGGATTGCGCGGCAGATCAGGGTGAAGCGGCAGGGTTCCCTTCCAATGTACGATTTTCTTGCGACTAAGCCGCAAGTACCGAAGCAATTGAACGTGACTCCCGGCCTGGAAAAGGTTCGGCCATTTGTGGCGGCCTGCACGGCGACCGGTTATCGCGTTACGAAAGAAGGTCTTGCGCAGCTGATCCAGTCACAAGAAAAGCTGGCCGAAATGTTCGGTCGTAAACGCCGGACCGTGTCGATCGGGCTCTATCGGCTTGCAGCGATCGAGTTTCCTGTCACGTATGACTTAGTAAAGCCTGACGAAGCATCCTTCACGCCGCTGGGTATGGATACGGCCATGACGTTGGGAGAGATGTTGCTCGTCCATCCCAAGGGCTTGGAGTTCGGCGGGATTCTCTCGGGACAGGAGCGATTGCCATTCTTGCGCGATGCGAAAGGGCGAGCCCTCTCGTTCCCGCCGATCATCAATAGCCGTGAAGTCGGCGAAGTGAAGGTGGGAGACGATGCCCTCTTCGTCGAAGTGACCGGCACTGACCTTTCGATGGTGGTCCTGACTCTCAATATTTTCGCAGCGAATCTGGCAGATCGTGGTGCAGTGATTGAGCCGATCGAAGTGCGGTATCCCTATAAGACCGACCTTGGCGAGGCCGTCCTGACCCCCCAAGATCTTGGAAGGTCGCGGACACTTCCTCTACAGACGATTGAGCGGGCACTCGGGCAGGCCTTAGGTGTTCATGAAGTGGCCAAGGCCTTAGTGGCCTATGGCTATCAAGTGACGACGGATTCTGAACAGGTAACGGTGACACTTCCTCTGTATCGGCAGGATCTGATGCATGCGATGGATGTTGTCGAAGATGTGGCGATCAGCCGGGGATACGCGGACTTTTTGCCGGTGATGCCTTCGCAGTTCACGGTCGGGGGTCTGTCGCGCATTGAAGAATTCTCTGACAGGGTGCGAGCGCTCATGGTCGGCATGGGCTTTCAGGAAATTATTTCTAACATTCTCGGTTCACCTCAAGATTTGCGTGATGCGATGCGGCTGGAAGGGACTGAGTGGGGGCAGTTGGTCGAGGTGGACAATGTGATGTCCTTGAATTTCTCCGCGCTTCGGCAATGGATGCTTCCGTCGTTGCTTCGCGTAGAAGCAGCGTCGAACCGGGCCTTTTACCCCCATCGGATGTTCGAAGCCGGCGAAGTGGCCAGGCCCGACCCTGCGCAGGCTCTCGGATCACGGACGGTCATGGTGCTCGGCGGGATGATCGCTCATGCCGATGCGCATTTCTCCGAGATCCACTCCTGTCTGGACACATTGTTTTACTATGTGGGACAAGCGTACAGCTTAGAACCGATTCAGCATCCGTCATTTCTTGCCGGACGTGCCGGCAGTATTCTGTCCGAAGGGAAACGGGTAGGTGTGATCGGGGAACTGCACCCTGAAGTACTCGAACGCTGGCAGATCAGCGTCCCGGCCGTCGCATTTGAAATCGATCTGACACAACTAGCCGAACGGCCCTGAGGTATACGCCGGCTGGCGCATTCCTCAAGGCTCGCATCCTGTCCCGCTCAATGGTTCGAAGAGTGCTCTTGCGAGGCGACTGCGTTTAGGCAGCAGCCGGAGCAAGCTGTTGCTTGGCAAGACCGACCAACTGCTCGAATCCCGAGGCATCCTTGATCGCCATATCCGAAAGGACCTTGCGGTCCAAGAGGATATTCGCCTTCTTCATGGCATTGATAAACCGGCCATAGGTGAGTCCATGTGCCCGAACTGCCGCGTTGATGCGCGCAATCCACAATACACGGAAATCCCGTTTCCGATTTTTCCGTCCGGTATAGGCGTAGGCCTGACCCTTATCAACTGATTCTGTTGCGGTACGGAACAGACGGCTCTTCCCGCCGTATTGTCCTTTGGCCAGTTTCAGCCGTTTCTTCCGACGATGTCTTGTTTTGGGGCCACCTTTTGCGCGAGGCATGGGTCATTACTCCTTTTGGTTAACGCGAGTCGTGTCTTCTCATTTAGCTGTAGGGCAATAAGCGATCCAGCGCCTGAGTTTTGGTCTTATCCACGAGAACCGTGCCGCTCAACCGGCGCTTCCGATCCTGCGTCTTGCTGGTGAGGATATGGCGTTTTCCCGCTTTCCGCCTGACCAATTTTCCAGAGCCGGTGCGGCTAAACCGCTTTTTGGCTCCACTGTGGGATTTCATCTTCCTATTCTTCATGTCCGTGCTTCCTTTTGTTAATAGCGTTCGGGCCGACCGTCTTACTTGGGCGCTACGATCATGATCAAGCTCCGCCCTTCCATCCGGGGGGCGTACTCGATGGTGCCCTTCTCTCCCACTTCGGCGATCACCGTATTCATGAGCGTTCGGCCCATTTCCTGGTTCGCCATTTCACGCCCGCGGTAGGTCAAGACAACTTTCGTCTTGTTGCCGTCGGCCAGAAATCCCTTGATCTGTCGAACCTTGATCTCCAAGTCGTGCTTATCCGTTCGAGGCCGCAGCTTGATTTCCTTGACCTGCGTCGACTTTTGATGGCGCCGGTTCTGGTGATCTTTCTTGCTCAGCTCAAACTTATACTTCCCGTAATCCATAATGCGGCATACGGGAGGCACGGACGTTGGGGCGATCTCGACGAGGTCATACCCCTGATCCTGTGCTTGTTTGAAGGCATCTGCCGTTAGGAGAATTCCAAGCTGTTCGCTCTCCGGCCCAATTACCCGGACTTCGCGCACTCTGATTTCTCGGTTAACTCGTAGTTTGGGGACGATAAGACACCTCTTATTGTGTCAGTGAATGTTGCTGCTCTGCCGGCTTGAGGTCTGCACGGAGCAGGTCGAGCGCGCCCGCGATGGTCATGCTACCGAGGTTGGCACCGCTCCGGCCCCGTATAGCCAGGGTCCCACTCTGCACTTCTCGGTCGCCAACCACAAACATAAATGGAACCTTCGCTTTTTCTGCTTCTCGAATTTTGAGCCCGATTTTTTCATTCCGAAGGTCTGCTTCAGCGCGGAATCCGGCAGCCTTGAGCTGAGCCACGACTTCGGCAACATAGGGCCGCTGGTTGTCCGTGATGGACATGACGGTTGCCTGAACCGGAGCGAGCCAGGTTGGGAAGGCGCCTCCGAAATGCTCGATCAAAATGCCGAAGAACCGTTCGATTGATCCCATCAGGGCCCGATGGATCATGATGGGTTGGTGAACTTTGCCGTCTTCACCGATGTAGCCTAATTCGAACCGCTCGGGATTATTGAAGTCGACTTGAATAGTCGAGCATTGCCAGGAGCGACCCAGCGCATCTTTGATTTTGATATCAATCTTTGGCCCGTAGAAGACGCCTTCGCCAGGATCGACCTGGTAGGCGATGCCTCGACCCTTCAATGCGGCTTCGAGCGCGCTGGTGGCCTGGGTCCATCGTTCTTCCGAGCCGACTGACTTTTCCGGTTTCGTCGAGAGGTAGACTTCAAAGTCGGTGAACCCGAAGGTGCCGAGAATAAAGAACGTGAAGTCCAGGACCTGGCTGACTTCGCTTTCAATCTGATCGGGCCGACAGAACAGGTGTGCATCGTCCTGTGTAAAGCCTCGGACTCGCAGCAACCCATGGAGCACGCCGGTCCGTTCGTATCGGTAGACGGTTCCTAACTCGCCATAACGGATGGGGAGGTCACGGTAACTGCGCAGATGCGACTTATAGATCATGATATGGAACGGGCAATTCATCGGTTTGAGCTGATACTCGCTATTCTCAAGCATCATGGGTGCGAACATATTGTCGCGGTAATAATCGACGTGGCCGCTGGTTTTCCAGAGGTCGAGTCGGGCGACATGAGGGGAATACACCAGTTCGTACCCGTTCTGAATATGCTGGTCGCGCCAAAAGTTTTCGATCAACAGCCGTATCGTTGCGCCCTTCGGGTGCCAGAGGATCAGGCCAGGGCCAATTTCATCCTGGATGGAGATCAAGTCGAGCTCCTTGCCGACTTTGCGGTGGTCTCGTCGTTTGATCTCTTCGAGCCGGGCAAGATGCGCGTCGAGCTCCGTCTGGGACGGGAAGGAAGTTCCGTAGATCCGCTGCAGCATGGGATTGCGCTCGTCACCGCGCCAGTAGGCTCCGGCCGTGTTCAGGAGCTTGAACGCTCCGACATGACCTGTCGTCGGAAGATGCGGTCCGCGGCAGAGGTCGGTAAAGTCACCCTGACTATAGGCAGAGATCGGTTCGTTGTCCGGGAACCCCTGAATCAGTTCAACTTTATAGTTCTCGCCGCGAGACTGAAAGAATTTCACGGCCTCTTGTTTTGAGAGTTCCGTACGTGTCACAGGAAGGGCGCGCTTGATGATTGCCTTCGCACGCGCTTCAATCTTCTCAAGATCTTCCGGGGTAAAGGGGCGTTCATAGGCAAAGTCGTAGAAGAACCCATCCTCAAGAGCCGGGCCGACTGTCAGTTGTGCGGTGGGAAATATTTCTTTGACGGCCTGTGCCATGATGTGGGTGCTGCTATGGCGGTAGACCTCGCGGCCTTCCACGCTGTCGAATTGCAATGGGGCCACTTCAGCATCTTCAGTCAGTGCATGTGAGAGATCGACGGTTTGGCCGTTCATCTTCGCAGCGAGGATGTTGGGGCCAAGCTTCAGGCCGAGAGCCGACAGGGCAGACCCAACGGTTTGTCCTGCCGGAATATCCCGACTACTGCCGTCTTTGAGCGTAATTTTCATGACATGCACGAACTTCAATCAAGCACTAGAAACAACAAAGGCACCCCGCCTACGAGAAGCAAGCGGATGCCCTCAGCTGGGTGGTAGGCGCGGACGGTCTTGAACCGTCGACCTCTACCGTGTCAAGGTAGCGCTCTCCCCCTGAGCTACGCGCCTGTCGATCCGAAGGCGCATGCTAATATAGCCCTGCCCAACCTGTCAAGAAACGCATAAAGAGAAGGGAGTGCCCCTCGTGATAGAAATGGCTCCCTTCTTTCTCATTTCCCGCCGGCAGGATCAGAGAATTGCGAGAGATTACCGGACGGCTGACTTGAGGATTTTCCCTGCCGAGAACTTCGGGACTCTGGCGGCGGGAATTCGTAATGCTTCACCGGTTCGGGGATTCCGTCCAAGCCGGGCTTTCCGTTTCGCGACCGTAAAGGTCCCGAAATTCACCAGCGACACGCGCTGTCCCTTTTTCAGGGATGTGGTCACTGCGCCGGTAAAGGCCTGTAACGCAGTGCCTGCGGCAACCTTGGTGATACCAGCGGATGCCGCCATTTTTGCGATCAGCTCTTCTTTCGTCATCGTGCCCCTCCTGTTGTTGGGTTGAACTACGCGACTCTTTGCCATCGATGTCTCTACTGCGTATCCGTGTATCTGTGCCGCCGGCGGTACTCGATCGGTTAGGTTTCTCGCGTGTGCGTCGTCCGAATCCGTTTCACGGGAATGTGCAAGTCGTGGATCTTTTTTCTGAGGGTGTTCCGGTTCAAGCCTAATAGCTCTGCTGCCTGGATCTGGTTGCCTTTGGTTTCCTGAAGCGCTCTGGTGATCAAGGGCCGTTCGATGGCCGTGATCAACATAGGATGTAGGTTGCGTCCCGAACCGTTTCGCATCCCCTTCACGAAATCTCCCATCTTCCATTCGAGATAGTCCTCAAGTGAGAGGGCATCTTTTCCGTTCGCTCCCGTACTGCTCTGCCGCGCGATTACCTGCATGGACTTGGCGGCTCGTTTGAGTACGGTTCGAGAACCGGTGATGAGCAGGGTCTGCGTGAGATTCATATTGGTGGGGATGGCGGCGGTTCCCTCGGAAGACCCGGGTTTCGATTCGACGATGACCACATCAAAGGTGCGTCGTGCTGCCTCTTTCGGCAAAGCGGCCGCGTCTTTTGCCACCGTGACAGAGGCATCTTTGAAGATATGGCTGACCTGACTCTGGACGTCTGGGTCGCCGCAGAGAAGCAAAATACTGAAGACGGAAGATGTAGGCGACATGCAGGTTCCAGGAGAAGGGCGAAAAGTGGTGCGGATTATTGCCCAGGGCCCATTTGATGTCAACGAGGAAAATGGAGAACGCGCTGTTCCTGTTGACTCATGTGGGAGGAAATCGGCGAGGTTCACGTCGCTGGATGAAGGGCGTACCTCCTGGTTCCGCAGTCACATTTTCAGGACTCTGCGGTGAGGAATATAGGGGAGGGGTGACTTGACAGGGGAGCCGTGCAGGTAGTATTAAAACGATCTGAATGTTTTAATTCCTACCGGAATACTCATGTATGAAAGTCTCTTTGAGGGCAACGTACGGGATCATGGCGGCTGTCGATTTAGCGATGCATCTTGGAACGGCGCCTGTTCAGGCCAAATCGATTGCACGCCGGCAAGCCATTCCTGCTCGCTTTCTCGAACAGGTTCTTCATGGGATGAAGAAGGCCGGTCTTGTGTCGAGTCTTCGAGGTGCTCAAGGGGGCTATGTGTTGTCGAAGAAGCCGTCCGAAGTATCGGTCGTCGAGATCCTCGAGGCGCTCGATGGCCCGCTTTCAACTCCGAGCGGCGGTGCTGGGCGCACTCAGGTGAAACGACTGAGTAAGCCGGAGTTGCTGCTTGGAAAGATGTGGGAGCAGGTTCATCAGGCGGAGCGCCATGTGCTCGAAGCGATCAGCGTGGAAGAATTAGCCGGGCAGCAACGAGTGCTCGAGCAAGAGCGATCATTGATGTACCATATTTGAGGCCATGATGAGTCATACACCATTGAGTACAGTTTCGATCAAGACAGAGCCCATTTCTCCTGACATTGCCGAGGAGATCGAGACCTTTGAGGCCGAAGCGACGCGCCTGGCTTCCGGCGATGTGTCGAGCGATCTGTTCAGGCCGTTTCGGCTCCAATACGGTATTTACGGGCAGCGGCAAGCCGGTGTCCAGATGGTTCGCATCAAGATTCCGTTCGGTGGCATGACGGCCAATCAGCTTCGCCGTGTTGCAGAATTGACCGAGCACTATGCCACCGGGGTCGGGCATGTCACGACGCGTCAGGATATCCAGTTGCATTTCGTCGAACTCAAGGATGTGCCAACGATCATGCGTGGGTTGGCAGAAGTCGGGCTAACGACGAGAGAGGCCTGCGCCAATACCGTTCGTAACGTGACGGCCTGTCACCTGGCCGGGGTGTGCCAGGGGGAAGTATTCGATGTTACGCCCTATGCGAAGACCGTGGCGCTGCACCTGTTGCGGAACCCGCTCAACCAGAGCCTTCCCCGAAAGTTTAAGATCGCGTTTTCCGGTTGCAAACAGGACTGCGCCCTCACGCCGATTCACGATGTCGGTCTGCTCGCGGCGAAACGTGCCGATGGAGTCATCGGCTTTCGCATGGTGGCAGGCGGCGGACTCGGTTCGGCCCCTCGCCTGGCCCAGGTTCTCCGGGAGTTCACCCCGATGGATGAACTCATTCCAAGTGTCGAAGCGGTGATTCGAGTGTTCGACACCCTGGGCAATCGAAAAAATCGGACGAAGGCCCGGATGAAGTTCGTGATCGAAAAGCTGGGGTTCGAGGAGTTTAAACGTCGTTGGGAAGAGGCCTATGTATCGCTGGGGCATGCCCGTCCGACCCACGAGCCCATCAAATTACTGTCGTATCCGGATGAACCGGTTCCTCTCATCATGCCGACGTCGAGTAGGCCGAAGCAGGCAGTGGTGCAGACTAATGGCCATGCCGATGGCGTATCGGCGGAGACGCCGTTCGAGATGTGGCGACGGACCAATGTGGTGCGACAGAAGCAAGAAGGTTACGTCGCCGCCGTGACTAAACTTTTCATGGGCGATCTCACGACAGAGCAGATGCTGCTCATCGCCGATCTTGCCGATCGCTACTCCAATGGCAACATTCGGACGACGATCAATCAGAACATGATCATCCGCTGGATACCAGAGTCGCGTATCGCCGACCTCTATGCCGATTTGGCCTCACAGGGTTTGGCCGATCCCGGCGCCGAATTGGTTGAAGATATTATCGCCTGCCCCGGTACCGACACATGTGGCTTGGGGATCACGTCTTCCAAGGGGCTCGCGCGGGCCCTGGCCGAGGTATTTCCAGCCGGGCGGGTTCCCGAAGACTTACATGACGTCACGGTCAAGATCAGCGGCTGCCACAACTCCTGCGCGCAACACCATATCGCCACGATCGGTTTGCATGGTGTCGGAAAGCGGATTGCCGATCATGTCGCGCCTTTCTATGAATTGCATTTGGGCGGGCGGGTCGACGGGACCGCGAAGATCGGACAGATGGTGGTGAAGTTGCCGGCGAAGAGCGTGTCGGCGGCGATCACACATTTGATTCGTGTCTACCGGCGAGATCGTCTTTCAGGTGAAGGGTTGCCGGCCTTTATCGATCGCGTTGGCAAGGTCAAACTCAAGGACGAGTTGATTCCCTATACCATCGTTCCATCCTTTCAAGAGGACCCCACGTTTTACTATGACTGGGAAGGTGAGGCGGAGTTCGTTCTGGAAGATCTCGGACCTGGCGAATGCGCCGGGGGCGCGCTTGAAATGATCGAGAACGGCATTCTCGAAGCCGATCAAGAGCTCTATCAGGCGAAGCTGCTTGTCGATAACCATCAATATTCCGTGTCGGTGAACAAGTCCTATCGAGCCGTGTTGTCCGCTGCGAAGGCGTTGCTCGTGACGGAAGGGCTTGAGCCCTCGACGGATGCGGAAACCTTTTTCGAGTTTGATAGCCGCATTGCCCAGAAGGGCATCGTTCCGGCGATGTATCGGGACTTGAGAAAGAGTGTTGGCGATTTAGGGCCCAAGGAGACGACCGGCGAATCGGCCCGTGAGAAGATGGTGTTTGCGAAGGGCTTCGTCGATGCCTGCCGTTCCGCCACGGAGCAGATGGGCAAAGATCTCAAGTTGGCTGCGGTGGGCCAGGCAACGGCCAAGACTAGTGCGACACTTGAGGTGAAGCCGGCGGTGTCTTCTGTTGCCACGCCTGCTACGTCCGGTGCGCCGGTGTACGATCTGCGGGGGGTGGCCTGCCCGCTGAACTATGTGAAGACGAAGTTGAAACTTGAGATGATGGATGCGGGTGAGCAATTGGAAGTCTGGCTCGATGCGGGCGAGCCGATCAAAAACGTGCCCCTGAGTTTAAAAAACGATGGGCATAAGCTGTTGTTGCAGGAACCACTCGAAGCCGAGGCGGCTCATTTTCGGATTCTGGTCGAAAAAGTAGAGTGAGAAGGGAGGCACCAGGGTTGGTCTGTGCTCCCAGAACGCGCACGATGTGAATGTGCTCGTTCGATGGGCGCAGTGGACCAATCCTGATGCCTCTCCTGATGAAAGTGTGGAGAGGGAGAGGGGTTAGCGTGGAGAATAGAGAGCATTCAACTTCTGCCGAGGAGCTTGCGGCCTGGAGTGAGTCGTTCGAGGCGAAGCAGCCACAAGAGCTGTTGACCGCAGTGATTGAGCGGTTTGCGCCGAAGATCGTGCTGGCCTGCAGTTTTGGGGCGGAGGATGTGGTGCTCTTGGACATGGTCCACCGCATCAATCCCTCCGTGCCGCTCTTCTATCTCGATACGGAGTTCCTGTTTCCTGAGACCTACACGACGCGCGATCGTGTGATCGAGCAGTATGGGCTACAGCCGCAACAGGTCATTCAGGTACAGTCGCTGCTGACGTCGGAGCAGCAGGCGGCTCAGCATGGCGAGGCTCTGTGGACGCGCCATCCCGATCAATGTTGCGAGTTGCGCAAAGTGGAGCCGCTGACCCGCGTGCTCAAGGGATTCGACGCCTGGATCACCGGCATCAGGCGGGACCAGTCTCCCACGAGAGCCCAGGCGAAACTGATCGAGTGGGATCAGAAGTTTCAGTTGGTCAAAGTGAATCCCCTCGCGAAGTGGGCGTGGGAGGATGTCTGGACCTACATTCGTGTCTACGAGGTTCCCTACAACGAACTGCATGACCGCAACTATCCCAGTATCGGCTGCACCCATTGTACGAGCCCAGTGATGCCCGGCGAAGACCCCCGCGCGGGACGATGGAAAAATTTTACCAAGACGGAGTGCGGGTTACACAAGGCCCCGTAATATCGATGCAGGAATTTATTGCAAAAATTGCCAAGGGGCCAAGGGCTGCCAAGGATCTGACCTGGGACGAAGCGAAGCGGGCGATGAAGGCCCTCATTGAAGGAGAGGCCACGCCGGCACAGATCGGGGCCTTTCTCATTGCCATGAGAATCAAGATGGAGTCTGTCACCGAGCTGGCTTCGATGACCGCGACCGCACGTTCGTATGTTGCGCCTGTGCCGATCCCCCGAGAGCTTGGTGTCGTGGATCTGCCGAGTTATGCAGGGAAGCAGGAGACCTTTCATGCCCTTGCGGCTGCCGCCATCGTGGCAGCATCGGCAGGAGCGTCGGTGTTGATGCATGGGTATGACGGGATTCCCGGTCGCGCGGGGAATGCCGGGGTGCTCAAGGCCCTGGGCTTGCCGATCGACATGGAGCCGAAAGTCGCGGCAGAGGCGGTGAGGAAGCATGGGTTCGCCTACCTCGACATCGCCTTGTACCATCCCCCGGTCTATCGCTTTTTGGAGATGCGACAGGAGTTGGGCGCGCGGAACGTCTTTCATCCGATTGCGAGACTCTTGAACCCGGCTCGCGCCGCGTCACAGGTCGTCGGTCTGTCTCATCCGCCTCACTTTGAAAAGACCGCTGAAGTGTTGCGGATGTTGGCCTGCCCTCGGGCGCTGGTGGTCAGCGGCGTGGAAGGCGATCCGGAGTTGTCGATTAGCGCACTCACCAGGGTGCTGGAATTGCGGGATGAGCGGATTACTCCTCTTTCGTTCGCGTCAAAAGATGCCGGATTGCCGCTGGGTACGCCGCGCGACATGGCCGGCTTTCCGTCGGACCAGCGAGACAAGGAAGCCGACCTGCTTCGGCGGATTCTCCATAATCAGGTACAGGGCGGATCGCACAACTGGGTCTTGATGAATGCGGCGTTGATTCTGTACGCCGCAGGCAAAGGGGCCACGTGGGTGGCCTGCATTCCGCTGGCGCGTCGAGCGCTCGAAGAAGGGGCTGCGGCACGCAAATTAGAAGAGCTGACACAGGAGCCGGTGGGCACAGGCGTACCAGGACGAACCCATTGACACAGGAGAGGATCGAGTCCGTGCAACATCTTCGTCATTTAGAAGACCAGAGCGTCTACATTCTGAGAGAAGCCTACAAACATTTCGGCAACTTGGCCATGTTGTGGTCGATGGGGAAGGATTCGACCGTCCTGCTGTGGCTGGCCAGAAAAGCCTTTTTCGGCCATGTCCCGCTTCCGCTTCTCCATGTCGACACGAGCTACAAAATTCCAGCCATGATCGAATATCGGGATCGAGTGGCCCGCGAGTGGGGCCTGAAATTGGTCGTGGGGCAAAACAAGGAAGCGCTCGCGGCCGGGATGAACCATACCCTGGGCCGCGTGACGTGCTGTACGGCCTTGAAGACCAATGGGCTCAAGCAACTGATCGAGCAAAAGGGCTATACGGGCATCATTCTCGGTGTGCGGGCAGACGAGGAAGGGACCAGAGCCAAGGAGCGCTATTTCTCACCGCGCGACAAACATGGCGATTGGGATTTCCGCGATCAACCACCGGAACTCTGGGATCAATTTAAGACGACCTTTCCTCCGGGGACCCATATCCGGATCCATCCGTTGCTGGATTGGACGGAAATCAATATCTGGGAATACATTAAATACGAGAACATTCCCTTCATCGATCTCTATCTCGACAAGGGAGACGGGACGCGTTATCGCAGTCTCGGCTGTGCCCCCTGTACCACGCCGATCAAATCGACGGCGAAGTCCGTCGATGAGATTATTGACGAATTGCGGCATACCACAGTCGCAGAGCGATCGGGCCGCGCGCAGGATGAAGGACGCGGGATGGAGTTGCTACGTAAAGACGGCTACATGTAATGAGGATGCTGAAAAAGTCTGCCAGCTTCGTGCTCGGCTCATCGAAATCCTCAACGTGCCGCAGGGAGGACGCCTGCGGTTTCTCTTCTCCTGCAGCCTTGCTGGGCTGCCTGTTTGAACATTCTGGAGTGTGAAAATGACGGAAGTAATTGCGAAATCATCAGACAATCTCAACATCGTCATCGTCGGGCATGTGGACCATGGCAAGTCTACCTTGCTGGGGCGGCTCTATGCCGATACGGGATCGTTGCCGGACGGCAAACTTGAAAAGGTTCAAGCGATCTGTCAGCAGCAGGGGAAGCAGTTCGAGTACGCGTTCCTGTTCGATGCCTTCCTGGAAGAGCAGGAGCAGGGAATCACGATCGATACCGCGCGGACATTTTTCGGCTGGAAGGGCCGGCAATATATCATCATCGATGCGCCGGGGCATAAGGAGTTTCTCAAGAACATGATTTCCGGGGCGGCCCGGGCTGAAGGGGCGTTGTTGTTGATCGATGCCTTGGAGGGTGTGAAGGAGCAGTCCAAGAAGCATGGCTATCTCTTGTCGCTCCTGGGCGTCCGCCAGTTTGCCGTGGTCGTGAACAAGATGGATCTGGTCGGCTACAAGCAGGATGTGTTCGACGCGATCGAAAAGGAATATCGCGAGTTCCTCGGGCAGTTCAAGGCGGTTCCGCAACAAATCATTCCTGTCAGCGCCAAGCTCGGCGATAACATCGCCAACCGGAGCGAGCAGATGCCCTGGTATAGCGGTCCGACCGTGCTGGATGCGCTTAGTGCGTTTAGGAAGGAGCCTGGGCGCTCCGAGCAACCGCTTCGCCTGCCGGTTCAGGACGTGTACAAGTTCGACGCCCGCCGCATCATCGCCGGACGCATTACGGCAGGGCAATTGAAAGTCGGCGATTCGGTGGTGTTCTCGCCCTCGAATAAGCGGGCAACGGTCAAAACGATTGAAGCGTTCAATGTCGATCCCCTGCCGGTTGAAGGCCATGCAGGCCAGTCCGTTGGGATCACGCTCGATGAACAGATTTTTGTCGAGCGAGGAGAGGTGGCATCGCATCAGGAGCAGCTTCCGCTCGTCTCGACGGCCTTTCGCGCGAATGTGTTCTGGCTGGGCCGGAAGCCGTTGGAACGAGGACGGCGGTATCAGCTTAGAGTGGCGACGAAGGAAGTGGATTGTGAAGTCGCGACCATTCACCGGATCATCGATACGATGGATCTGGCTCAGCAGCAGGGCAGCAGCGTGGTGAATAAGAATCAGGTTGCAGAGATTACCATTCGAGCCAAAGCGCCGGTGGCGTTCGATCTCTCGGCGTCGTTCGAGGCGACAGGCCGGTTCGTGCTCGTGGATGAGTACGACATTGCCGGCGGCGGCATCGTCACAGAACTGGTCCATGACGATCAGGAATTCCTCCGCGAAGAAGCGCGGCAGCGCGATTTTGCCTGGGTCAAGGGCGAGGTCGGGGTCGAGGACCGTGCGCAGCAATATGGTCACCGAGCCGCAATTGTGCTGGTGACTGGGGGGCGGCATACAGGGAAGTCATTTTTAGCCAAGACTATCGAGGCCCGGCTTGTGGCAGACGGCCGGCATGCCTACTTGCTCGATGGGGGGAATCTCCGCCGCGGACTTGATGCAGACCTCACGGAGGGGGAGCGGGGGCAGGCGGCCGAAATGGCTCGTCGTTATGGCGAGGTGGCGAGGTTGCTGGTCGATACAGGGCTGATCGTGGTCTCGACGACCAATCCTTTCGGGATGGCCTACGTCGAGGCGGCTCAGGCTATTCGTACACTCGTCCACCCGGTCCCAGTCATCGCCATTCATATGAGTAAGGTGCCGGAGGAAGCTCCGCCAAATACGGATATCGTGCTGTCAGGTCCGGTAGACTTTGATGCGGCGACCAGACAAATTCTTGAAGAGCTCAAACGCCGCGGAGTTTTGGCTCAGGCGATTGGGGCGAAGCCGATCTTTCAGTACTCCATCTAGCAGGATGCTGAAAAAGCCCGCCAGCTTCGTTCTCGTCTCATCGAAATCCTCAACGTACCCCTGAGGGTACGCCTCCGGTTTCGATTCGCCTGCGGCCTCGCTGGACGAGCTTTTTGAGCATCCTGCGGGAGGTTTCCCCCTGCTTGTTATATACCTACAGACCCGCGAAGCTCCCCCTACGACGAAACAGGTTTTCTTCAGCCGTATGGTCCATGATTTGTTCGGGCGCAGTGTTGCATAGCTAGTTGAATTATATAATATTATTGGATGTTTATCGCGGCCATTGATGGCGTATTACGCGGACAGAAATGGCAGATCCTGCTCTTGTGCTGATCGGCCTAAACATAGTTGGGCGTTATGAAGCAAGGCTACCTAGAGTCATTTGCGCGGAGCGTTATCGGCACCGTTGTATCAGCTCCGGCGTTTCAAGAGCTTTGCACTCTTCAGTGCGCCAACACATCGGAGCTCCTTGACCGTTTGGCTCGCCATATTGCTGAGAGCTACTGCGCGGGCAACTGGTCCTTTGAGGACGCTGATGGCGCAATGAACCATCTCTGGGCATTCCTATCCTTCCAGAAAGATTGTGAGATTCCGCCTTACTTCTACAGCGTTTATGATGCATTTGATGCCGGGGAGTATTACCACTCCGGTGACTCAAGAGATGCCTCGCCTGAGCAGCTCTACACGAAGCCGCTCATTGCGAAGATAGTGAGTAGTCCCTGAATTTGGTTGTTAGACCTGAAATGTGCGCCATCTGGGGGGCTGGATGTGCGGAGTTTGACTCTCCAGAAACCGCTATGATACCGTTTCAGCTCGCTGAATTTGCACTGTTAACAAGGGGTATTTCCCATGGCCGTCGAGAAAGATTTGAAAGCCATCCTTGGCAAATTGAAGTTCTCAGACGATGCCAAGGTCCTCGCGCAGATTTCTGAAAATACGAAATTGGTCCATGCCCGCATGGCCAGCATCAAGCACAAGCTGGTGGTCATGAGCGGAAAGGGCGGCGTGGGCAAGAGCATGACGACCGTGAACCTGGCCCTGGCATTTGCGCGGCAGGGGGCGAAGGTCGGATTGCTCGACGTGGATCTGAACGGACCCTGTGTGCCCCGTATGTTGGGCATGCATGGTCAGTCGTTGACCATGAGGCCAGAGGGAGCGACTCCACCGGTCGGGCCGCTTGGCGTGAAAGTCGCGTCGATGGACTTCTTTCTGGACGATGCCTCGCCGGTTCGCTGGAAGGGGCCGATGGATGTCAGCCCGGTGTGGCTTGGCCTGATGGAGATGAACGTCATCCGTGAGTTTTTAGCCGATGTCGTGTGGGGCGAGCTCGACTATCTCCTCGTCGATTTGCCTCCAGGAGCGGCAGCGGATAAGCCACCCGTCATCGCTGGGTTCATTCCAGATTTGGCGGGAGCGATCGTCGTCACGACCCCGTCGGAAGTGGCCTCAGACGTGGTGCAAAAGTCTGTCACCTATGCGCGGGATATGGGGATCAAGGTCCTGGGCATGGTCGAGAACATGAGTGAGTATCGTTGTCCCTCTTGCGGGGAGGTCAACGAGCTATTCGAGGGCAACACCGAGGCGATGTGTGAGGCGCTGGACCTGCCGTTGCTCGGACGAATTCCTTTCGACCGGAAGCTCGCGCGCACCTTCGACAAGGGTGAGCCGTTGCTCGACGACACGTATCCGACGATTCAACGGTACCAGGAAATTGCCGGACGTATCAGGACATTACTCGATTACAAGAAGGTGCTGGCCGATAAACTGTGATGTTCCGCCCTAACAGAATGCTGAAAAAGTCCGCCAGCGGTGTTCTCGCTTCACGAAGAGGCTCAACGTACTAACTAGTACGCCTCGCCTCTTCGCTCGCTGCGGCCTTGCTGGATGGCCATTTTGAGCATTCTGTGCGATATGCTCCTGTTGTCCTAGATGTGCGGGCCATTGAGTTTCCGCTGTGCCACAATAGTTTTTCCGCAGCCTGCTAAAGAGGAGACGCCATGAAATTCGTGTGCCTCAATTGTGAAACCTACATGAACTTTGAGAAGGTGGAGAAGCCCGGAGAGGGCACGCTCGGCGTGTTCTTCGGCTGCCCGTCTTGCAGCGCCAAGTTTTCTATGGTGACCAACCCTGGTGAAACTCAGATGGTCAGTTCTCTCGGCGTGCAGTTGGGTGGACGTACCGTAGCCGCCGAGCCCTTTGAGATGACCCGTGGCACGTTGAAGGACGAGGCGACCGCTGGCTCCGGTCAAATGGCAGCCTATCTGAACGAGAAGATTCAGGCTGGCCAACCGGCTGCAGCCGCACCGACGGCCACCGCCGCACCGGCGGGTAAGCCTGGAGAAAAGCCCAGTGGCGGTTGTCCCTTCTCCGCGATGGTCGCGGAAATGGGGCTGACGTCTGGCGGAAAACCTGCCACCGGTGGCGCAGCGGCCTCCGAGTTTACCTGGTCAGTCGATGCAAAAGAGAAGCTCGAGCGTCTTCCGTCATTCGTGAAGCCAATGGTGCAGAGCAGTGTCGAGGCTTTTGCCCGTAAGCAGGGGTACCAGACCATTACGTTGCAAGTGATGGACGATTCCAAGAGCGACTCGAGCAACGGGATGGCCTGGACGCCTGAGGCTGAGAAGCGGCTTGAGAATATCCCGGACTTCATCCGTCCGATGGCCCGCAAAGAGGTCGAGCGGGTGGCGAAGGAGCGCGGGTTGGCGACCATTACGGCGCAAGTGATGGATGAGACGAAAGATAAGTTTATGAAGTTCATGTAAGGAATAGATTCGTGCAAGTGTGGGAGCAGAGGCCCATCCAGTTTTCTGGATGGGCCTTTCCATTACAACGAGGGTGTTCACTGTCTGTCGCGTTCCGATTGGCGAGCCTGTGGATGGGGCTTGCCATTACCGTGATGGTTGTAGCCCTGTCCATTGATGCAGGTTGGCTCTATGCTGAGGCCGTTGGCGGCGAGCATGCTTCCGGTCATGATCACCATGGCCTCACCGTCAGTGGGTGGGAGGGCTCGGCTCAGGGCATCGCCTATTCGGAGTTCAATCACCATCTCGCCGGGTTCATTGTTCTGCTGATGGGTTGTGCCGAGTTGAGCCATCCCTTACGCCTGACGTCTCTGTTGTGGATGAGGCTGGTATTGCCTATCGCCATGGTATCGGGCAGCCTTATCCTCCTAATTTGGAGCGATCATGAGGCCTGGCCAATCGGATCTCTCGGTTTTCTACAGACATTTTCAGGGGAAGATCCGGAAATCCTCCAACATAAAATCTATGGATTCTTGTTGTTCTTTGTAGGATCTATTGAAGTGCTACGGCGGGTTGGCCGTATCTCCTATGGCTTATGGAGTCTGCCCCTGCCCCTATTTGCCATCATCGGTGGGCTCATGCTCTTTGGCCATTCGCATGGAGCCCATCTCTCTGCGTACAAAATCGCAATGGACCATGCGTTGATGGGGACTCTTGCCGTGACAGCTGGTTCGTCCAAGCTGCTCGTCGAACGGTTTCGCTTCCCATCGCATACAGTTGGCTCAAAATGGGAGTTGCTCTGGGCTGGTCTGATCGTCCTCATCGGGGTACAGTTATTGATGTATTCTGAGTAGTTGGCTCCGTCGCGGTGCCCGCCCTGGTCTAATTGACTCCCTTTCAGCCCTGTGCTACGTGTACCAGCTCTAATCGATTGACATCATGTTCTTACGCGGTCGGCTCTCCTTGAGCCGGTTGCATGGAGTACATTATGGGTGGACATAGCCATTGGGCAACGGTTAAGCGGCACAAGGGGGCCATGGATGTTAAGCGCGGGAAGATTTTCACGCGAATCATCCGCGAAGTGACGATTGCCGCCCGGTCAGGCTCTGACCCGGACGGAAATCCGCGTCTTCGGCTGGCCATCCTAAAGGCCAAAGAAGCCAATATGCCTGGCGATACGCTGAAGAAAGCTATTCAGCGTGGCACGGGGGAATTGCCCGGCGTTATCTATGAAGAGTTTCATCTGGAAGCATATGGACCTGGAGGGGTCGGCGTATTGCTGGAGATCACGAGTGACAATCGTAATCGTACCGTCGCCGAGCTGCGGAACCTCCTCACGAAAAATCATGGCAACATGGCTGAGGCGGGCGCTGTCTCCTGGCAGTTTCACAAGAAGGGCCTGCTCACGATCGAGAAGGGCAAAGTCGACGAAGATACGCTGCTCTCTCTCGCGCTCGACGCGGGAGCGGAGGACGTCAAGGTGGGCGAGTCAAGCTATGAAGTGCTCACGGATCCGCACCACTTCGAGGCCGTGAAGAAAGCGCTCCTTGATGCGAAGATTGAGACCGTGCTGATGGAAGTGACCTTTGTTCCGCAGAACACGATCAAGCTGGAGGAAAAGGCCGCCGAGCAAATGCTCAAGTTGATGGAAGTCTTGGATGAGCATGAAGATGTCCAGAAAGTGCATGCGAACTTTGATATTTCCGACGAGGTGATGGAGAAGGTAGCTGCCGCTGGATGAACAACAACGGTAATATTTCAGGTATCCAGGCTGAAGGTCGGCGCTCCGAACAGGTCAGTCTTGAGCCTGAACACCTTCAGCTTATGTTGCCTCACAGAGTATGATCGCCTCATTGACGGGCCGATTGGCCTTCAAGGCGCCAGCCTATCTGGTTCTCGACGTGCACGGCGTCGGCTACGAAGTATTCATCCCGCTCAGTACCTACTATGGGTTGCCCAATCTCAGTGAAAGCACCGTTCTGAGCATCCATACCCATGTCCGTGAAGACGCGATTCAGCTCTTCGGCTTTTTGACATCGCAGGAAAAAGAGGCGTTCGTGCTCTTGACCAGCGTCTCCGGCGTCGGTCCCAAGCTGGCGCTCAGCGTCTTGTCGGCGCTTCCAGTGTCCGACCTCGTGTTCGCGATTCAGTCGGAAGATGTCGAGAAGCTGACTACGGTTCCAGGGATCGGGAACAAATCGGCCAGCCGTCTCGTGTTGGAGCTCAAGGATAAAGTCGCAAAGCTCCATCCTGGCCTCGTCCCAAGAGATGATTCATCCTGGCAGGGGCAGGATGTGACCTTCGATGACGCGCTGTCCGCGCTTGTGAATTTAGGGTATCGCCCGCAAGATGCCAAAGAGGCATTGAAACAGGTGAAGAAGTCCAATCCTGAATCCATCGTGCTGAAAGACATGATTCGTGAATGTTTAAAAGAGCTGGCAAGGGGGTAGCAATGATGGCGAGGTCGACCCAACGAAGAGCCTGGACTCACCTATCGATCGGACTTGTCGCGCTGCTACTGGGGTTGTGGACCATGCCCGTGCAAGCCGAAGAGCCGAGCGAGCCGAAAAGCATCAGGAAGACCTGCGGCAAGTGCCCTGAAGGCTATGCGACGACCGGCGTGACTGAGGCGAAGGAGATTTGCAAGGACGGCGACCCCACCCTCGTTCAATGTGTTCCGCTCGGGGCGAATCTGTTGTCCGTCTGTGGGTCTTGTCCTGAGGGCTACCGCGAAATCGGCAGCTCGTCTCTGCCGGGCCGCTGTGGGAGCCAGGACGGAGGGCGGCTTGCGCAATGTCAATTGGAGAAGATGGAGCAGAACCTTCCCGATCCGACTCAGGGTGGTAAGACGTGCCCCCCAGATTGCGGGAGTACGGCAACACCTGGGCAGGGGGCCTTGCCGCCTCCGCCCAAGTACCTCCCAACGCCTGAAAAGAAATAAGCGCACAACGAGAGAGGCTTCAGTAACGATGGCCGAGCGAGTGATCAGCACGCAGATTACGGACGAAGAGCGCAGTACCGAGAATGTGCTGCGTCCGCAGACCTTGGATGAGTATATCGGCCAAGAGCGGATGAAAGAGTCCTTGCGGGTCTGTATCGAGGCGGCGAAGCAGCGGAACGAAGCGCTCGATCATACGATTTTTTACGGTCCGCCTGGATTAGGGAAAACCACGATCGCGCACATCATTGCTCGTGAAATGGGAGCCTCCCTCCGATCGACCTCCGGCCTTGTCTTGGCTCATGCGGGTGATTTGGCCGCGATTTTGACCAATCTCCAAGAGCACGACGTCCTATTCATTGACGAGATTCACCGGCTTCCCGCCTCCGTTGAAGAGGCGCTGTATCCGGCCATGGAGGATTATCAGCTCGATCTCGTGATCGGCCAAGGGCCTGCAGCCAGAACGGTAAAGTTGGATCTCCCGCGTTTTACGTTAGTTGGCGCGACGACGAGGGCCGGTGCTCTGACGTCCCCGCTTCGGGACCGATTTGGCCTCGTCCATCGCCTGGAGTTCTATTCTCCCGCGGAGCTGGAGACTATCGTGACTCGCTCAGCGGGGGTGCTCGGAATTCCAATCGACTCCAACGGAGCGAGGGAAATTGCCTGTCGCGCTCGCGGGACTCCTCGTATCGTTAACCGGCTCATCAAGCGAGTGCGTGACTATGCTCAGGTCAAGGCGGGTGGACGCATTACCCAGCCTGTCGCGCAGGATGCGCTCGCCTGGCTTGGCGTCGATACGGCGGGGTTTGATGAGATGGATCGTCAGATTCTGCTCACCATTATCGATAAATTTGCCGGGGGACCGGTCGGAGTCGAGTCTCTGGCGGCGGCAGTCCAGGAGGATAAGGGGACCCTCGAGGATGTCCATGAGCCCTACTTGATTCAAGCCGGCTTTCTTGAACGAACCGGCCGCGGGCGCCAAGTCACGAAACTGGCTTTTGATCATTTCAAAAGGCCCAGCTCTCTCCTCTTCTCGTGAGTATTTTGGTCTCTGTCAGACTCTTCTAATACAGGTTCAACCAGCTGGCGCGCCTCACGCAAGTCCCTGAAACGGCGAGGGTCTCCTTGCATTGCCTGGAATGATTCCTGTATCATTCCCTACTTAGCTTGTGCCATTCCAGCCGACGGACGGGTGACCGCCTCACTGGGCTGGGAAGAGGAGGTTGGCTATGTCCGGAGACCTTTCCGACTACAGGAAAGAAATCGATCGCATCGATGACGAGATCTTGCGTCTGCTCAATGAGCGGTCCAAAAGCGTCATTGAGATCGGTAAGCTCAAGAAGCAGCAGGATGCCGACGCCAATCTCCATACCCCGGCGCGTGAGGCGGCCATCATCGAGCGTCTCATACAGCAAAACTCCGGGCCCTTTCCTTCCGAGGCTATTCGGCCGGTCTATCGAGAAATCATGTCCGCCTCTCTCTCTCTTGAGGGCCCGCAGAAGGTAGCCTATCTCGGGCCCCGAGCGACCTTTACGCATATGGCCTGCATGCAGAAGTTCGGGTCGTCGGCACAATATATCCCGGTCAATAGCATTAAGGACGTATTCAGCGAAGTTGAGCGCGGGCGCGCCAACTTTGGTGTAGTCCCGATCGAGAACACGACAGAAGGCGTGGTCAATCACACGCTCGACATGTTCATTGATTCCAATCTCCTGATCTATGGAGAGATTCATCAGGACGTGTCCCACCATTTGATGTCGAAGTCTGGGCTGATGGAAGAGGTGAAGAAGATCCAGTCTCATCCCCAGCCCATTGCGCAATGCCGAAATTGGTTGGAAACGAACTTGCCCCATGTGCCTTTGTCGGAAGTGGCGAGTACCGCACGCGCTGCAGAGCTATGCGTGGAAAACCCTTCCCTTGCCGCCATTGCATCGGAGCTTGCGGCTCAACTGTACGGCTTGAAGGTCATCAAGGCTCGCATCGAAGATAATATGAACAATATGACCCGCTTTCTTATCTTGTCTCAGAAACCGCCTCAGCGGACGGGGAAAGACAAGACCTCCTTGATGCTTTCGGTAAAAGACAAAGTCGGTGCCCTGTACGATCTTCTCCGTCCTTTCGCGTCGCATGGCCTGAGCATGACCAAGATTGAATCGCGTCCCTCTAGACGAAAAGCCTGGGAGTACATTTTCTTTGTCGATATCGAAGGCCATATTGAGGACGACCGGGTTAAGAAAGCGATCGAAGAAGTCTCCGGTAGATGCTTGTTCATGAAAATCCTCGGGTCCTATCCGGCTCATAGCTAACGCCATGCCACTGAAGGTCCACCCAGATATTGCCTCGCTGAGTCCCTATGTTCCAGGGAAGCCGATTGAGGAACTCCAACGGGAGCTCGGGCTCGCACGTGTCATTAAGCTGGCGTCCAACGAAAATCCGCTGGGCCCTTCCCCTAAGGCACTCGCTGCATTGAGCGAGGGGTCCTCGACGCTGCATCGCTATCCAGATGGCGGGGCGTTTCGCCTCCGTGGAGCCTTGGCAGATCGCTGTAAGGTGACGCTGGATCAGGTCATCCTTGGGAATGGATCGGATGAAATTTTGGGCCTGCTCGCCCGTACGTTTTTGGCGCCGGGCGATGAAGCGATCATGGCCGATCAGACCTTCGTCATTTACAAGATGGAAGTAACGGCTGCTCACGGAAAGCCTGTCATCGTTCCGTTGAAGCAATGGAGGCACGATCTTCCGGCGATGGCCGATGCGATTACCGACCGGACGCGGCTTCTGTTCCTCTGCAACCCCAATAACCCGACCGGAACGATGGTGTCGGCCGATGAGGTTGAACAGCTGCTCGCGCATGTCCCTGCGCATGTCGTCGTGGTATTGGATGAGGCCTATGTCGAATATGTTCGAAGTCGGCAGTTCCCGGATTCCCTGGCCTATGTGAAGCAGGGGCGGAATGTGATCGTGCTGCGGACGTTTTCGAAGATCTATGGCCTTGCTGGATTGCGCATTGGATATGGCGTGACGACCGCAGAGATCGCCAACTTCCTGAACCGCCTCCGCCCTCCCTTCAATGCCAACAGTCTCGCCCAGCATGCCGCGCTCGCCGCCCTCGGCGACGATGAACATGTGGCGCGAAGCCGGGTGGTGAATGAGGCCGGAATGGGGCAAGTGGTCAAGGGGTTGACCGATCTTGGCTTTGCGCCGATCCCGAGCGAAGCAAACTTCGTGTATGTCGATATTCGACGAGATGGCCGCAAGGTATTCGATGCCATGCTGAGTGAGGGGATTATTATTCGTCATATCGAGGGGTCCATGGTTCGAGTAACCATCGGCCTGGAAGAAGAAAACAGAGAATTCTTGGCTGTGTTCAAGCGGGTGATCCACTCGCAGTGAGTGGAAGGTGAGGGCAACATGATCATTGTATTAAAACCGGAAGCCAGTGAACGGGAAGTCGACCACATTATCGATCGTCTTCGTGAGTTAGGGCTGAAGTCGCAACTGACGACCGGTCAGGAACGGACGATCATCGGCGTGATCGGTGACGATCGGGTTTTGCACAATCAACCTCTCACGGCCTTGCCGGGCGTTGAAAGTGTGTTGCCGATTCTCGCACCGTGGAAACTTGTCAGCCGCGAATTTAAGCGTGAAGGCACGATCATCGACGTGAGCGGCGTCAAGATCGGCGGCAACAAACTGGTGATCATGGCAGGGCCTTGTGCGGTGGAGCGGCTCGAACTCACGGTCGGTATTGCCCACGAGGTCAAGGCGGCGGGGGCGAGTATTTTGCGCGGCGGCGCCTACAAGCCTCGCACGTCCCCCTATTCCTTTCAGGGGCTCGGACGCGAAGGGTTGGATTATCTCGTCGAGGCCAAGAAACAAACCGGGTTGCCGGTGGTCAGTGAGATTCTGGATACCCGCGACATCGAATTGTTTCTTGAGAAAGCCGACATTATCCAAATTGGCGCACGTAATATGCAGAATTTCGAGCTCCTCAAGGAAGTTGGAGCGTACGACAAGCCGGTGCTGTTGAAGCGGGGACTGTCGGCGACGATCAAGGAGTTCCTCCTCTCTGCGGAATACATCATGTCCCGGGGAAATCAGAACGTCATGTTATGCGAGCGGGGGATCAGGACCTTCGAGACGCAATATCGCAATACACTCGACCTCGCGGCGGTTCCAACGTTGAAGGAACTGTCGCATCTGCCAGTCATCGTCGATCCTAGCCATGCTACCGGTAAGTGGAATCTGGTGGCGCCGATGTCAAAAGCGGCTGTGGCTGCTGGGGCGGATGGTCTTTTGATCGAAGTCCATTCGAATCCGGAATGTGCGCTGTGTGACGGTGAAGAGTCTATTAAGCCGAGTAAGTTTAAAGAATTAATGCATGACATGCGAAAGATCGCGGTCGCCGTCGGTCGAGAATTGTAAACAAAAGAACTGCGGTTGAAGGACGTAGGGTTGAGGTTCGGCTCAGCCTCGTTTGAAAAGTGGCGCTGCATTTTACTCAAGTCACGATTATCGGAGTCGGGCTGATCGGCGGATCGCTCGGCATGATTTTGCGCCGAAAGGGCTTGGCGACAAAGATTGTCGGGGTTGGGCGACGTGTCGAGAACTTGAAGACGGCGGTCGAGTTAGGTGCGATCGACTGCTATGTTGCCGACCCCAAAGACGGGGTGAGGGATGCCGATCTCGTGGTGTTAGCCACGCCGGTCGATACCTATGATCGGCATTTGACGGAGTGGGCCTCCTCGTTGAAGCCTGGCGCAATTGTGACCGATGTTGGAAGCGTGAAGGGTCTTCTGGTGGAGCAGGCAGAACGGGCCATGCCGACGGGGGTCCATTTTGTCGGTGCCCATCCTATCGCCGGTAAGGAAAAGACGGGCGTGGCGGCTGGTTCGGACCGGCTCTTTATGGGAGCGCGCTGCATCATCACGCCGACGAACAGGACAAACCCACAAGCGCTTGAGCAGGTTCAAGCAATGTGGCGGGAGACCGGCTCTGTCGTGTTGACGATGGATGCCCATTTACATGACAAGGTTCTCGGTGCGGTGAGCCATTTGCCCCATGTGGCGGCCTTTGCGTTGATCAATGCCCTGGCAGAGATACGCGAGCAACAGATTCCCTCCCTCGATTTGGCAAGGCATTCGGGCGGCGGGTTACGGGATACGACCAGGATTGCCGCGAGTTCTCCTGAAATGTGGCGCGACATTTTCCTCTGGAACCGAGACAATGTGGTCATGTTCATCGAAGCCTACGAACGTTCACTGGGCCAATTGAAGCAACTTATTCAAGCGGGCGATGCCGCAGGTATCGAGAAGACATTGGAGCGAGCCAGGCAGGAACGGGAAAAACTTTCCACTCAACCGGCTGTGTCGGCGTAGGATCCCTATGGCGTCGTTGACGATTACCCCAGGCCGACCGTTACAGGGAACAATCTCTGTCCCCGGTGATAAATCGATTACCCATCGTGCGATCATCCTGACCGCGCTGGCGAGTGGAATGAGTCGGGTTTCGCGCTATTGCCGGGGTGAAGATTGTCTCAACACGATGCGCGCGTTTCAGGCCCTCGGTGTACGCATCGATGAATCGGTCGATGAACTTTCCGTGCATGGTAAGGGTCTTTGGGGTCTGATCGAGCCGGACGGGCCGATCGATTGCGGGAATTCAGGGACGGGTATTCGTCTCCTGGCCGGTCTGTTGGCGGGACAGGACTTTTTTACGGTATTGACCGGCGACGAATCGATTCGGCGTCGTCCAATGGGGCGGGTCGTCAAGCCATTGCGGGAAATGGGGGCGACGATTAGCGGCCGCAAGGGCGGTGAACTTGCGCCGTTAGCGGTGCAGGGAAGCCGTCTCCGCGCTATCAGCTATGTTTCGCCGGTAGCGAGCGCGCAAATCAAATCCGCTCTGTTACTTGCCGCCTTGTTTGCCGAAGGGACGACTCGCATCACAGAACCTCGCCTCTCACGGGACCATACGGAGCGGATGTTTCAGTTTTTCGGTATCGGGTTGCGACGAGAAGGGACCAGCGTGCTGGTCGATGGACGGCCTGCGGTCGGGTGGGATGCGGTGCCTCAACTTGTCGTGCCTGGTGACTTTTCTGCCGCCGCGTTCTTCATCGTGGGTGCGACGATTGTTCCTGGCTCGGATGTGACGATTCGTCACGTTGGCATCAACCCGACAAGAACAGGCTTGCTGGACGTGATGACGAGAATGGGCGCAGATATTCAATTGCTGAATCAGCGGGAAGAGGCCGGAGAACCGGTCGCGGATATTCGGGTGAAGTCGGCCAGGCTGCATGGGGTAGCGATCGGGCCAGACTTGATCCCGCAGACGATCGATGAGTTTCCCATCTTGTGTGTCGCAGCTGCAGTGGCAGAGGGTGAGACGATCATCTCCGGGGCCGAAGAATTACGTGTGAAAGAGAGCGATCGGATTGCGACGGTCTCGGCAGAGTTGAGAGCCATGGGGGCGCAAATTATAGAAAAGCCTGATGGGATGGTCCTGCAAGGGCTTGGCACGGTAGCGGAGAATGGTCGGTTGCGGGCTGCGCATGGCCGTAGCCATGGGGATCATCGAGTGGCGATGTCGTTGGCGATCGCGGGCTTGACGGCTTCGAAGCCCACGCTGATTGACGAGACCGCCTGTATTGAGACATCCTTTCCCGACTTTCATCAGACATTGCTGAACTTATTGGACGATTGCCGGTGACGGTTATGATGCGGGGGCACGACGTGGGGTCAGCTGCGAAAGAACAACCGGCGAGCCGACTCATTATCGCCATCGATGGCCCGGCAGGGGTCGGCAAGAGTACGGTGGCGAAGCTGCTGGCTTCTCGGTTGGATTATTTGTATCTCGATACGGGAGCCCTCTATCGGGCGACGGCTTGGGCCGTGATCGAGTCGGGGCGGGATCCGGCTGATGCAGAGGCGGTCTCCGCTCTCTTACCGAGCTTATCGATTCAAATGCAGCTCCATCACGGAGCCGCGACGGTGTTGGTCAATAGCAGAGATGTGACTGGCGGACTCCGAACTCCTGAGGTGTCGTCCGCCGCGTCGGTGGTCTCAGCAATTCCCGCGGTTCGGGCCTGGCTATTGCCCATCCAGCGGCAGATTGGACAGGGCGGTGCAGTGGTGGCGGAAGGCAGAGACATGGGAACAACGGTCTTCCCTTCCGCAGACGTGAAGTTCTTTCTCGAAGCCGATCCGAATGTCCGGGCACAGCGCCGGCACCGGGAACTTGTGACGGCAGGACATTCCGGGGTACTTGAGGAAACGAGTGCGGATTTATCGACCCGTGATACAAGGGATCGGTCCCGTTCGATCGCCCCGCTGACTCCCGCTGAAGATGCTCGGCATATCGATACCTCGAACGTGTCTGCCGCAGAGGTGGTAGACCAGATGATGGCTGTGATTGCGGCGAAGTTGTGAGTTCGGCGATCTACGGGGTCTTATGGGCCCTCTTTCGGACCGTCGGGAGGATCTGTTTTCGTTACCGAGTCGTGGGGGCGGTTCCCAAGACCGGCGGGTTCATCGTGGCGGCGAACCATGCTAGCTATCTGGACATTCCGTTTCTCGGTTGTGGGATTTGGCGGCGGGCCTGGTATTTAGGCCGTAGCGACCTCTTCCCCGTGCCAGGCTTTAAGGCAATCTGCCAATGGTTGGGATGGATTCCCTTGCGGACCGGCCGATTGGATCGAGACGCCTTTGGCAAGGCGGTCAGTCTCGTCAAGGCTGGAAAGATTGTGGTGATTTTTCCCGAGGGTGGCCGCAGCGTGGACGGACGGTTACAATCTCCTAAACCGGGGATTGGTGTGATTGTGGCGCAAACAGGTTGTGCTGTGGTTCCGGCCTATCTCAAGGGGACCCACGAGGTATTGCCGACAGGAACCATGTGGCCGCGCTTTCGTCCCGTGACCGTTTTTTTGGGGGCGCCGATTACGTTCTCTCGGAATGGGGAGAGCGGAGAGGCCAAGCAGTTTTATCAGGAGGTGGCTCGCACCGTGATGGAGCGCATTGCCTCTTTAGGTGATGTCGAGTCTCCGGTTCAGCAGTCCCGTGCCGGCATTCGCAAGGCTGAGTGAATGTCGGTGTATAACCATCAGCACCCGACTCCGGTCGGAAGGGTAGGATTTACATCATGAGTACGGTTTCACCATCGAGTGATCAGCAATTAGACCGAGCGGCCCTAGCGGCCCTCTACGAGGAGACGTTTAAAAACCTCGAAGAGGGTACGATTACAGAGGGTCGTGTCGTTGCCGTGAGCAAAGACAAAGTGGTCGTCGACATCGGATACAAGTCCGAGGGCATGATCTCCAACGATCAGTTCTCCACCGAGGAGCTCCAGAACCTTAAAGTCGGCGATCCGCTGAAAGTCTACATCGAAGAATGCGAAGACGCCGACGGCAATCTGGTTCTCTCCAAAGAAAAAGCCGACAAGATGAAGATTTGGGAGGAGCTGGAGAAGCTCTTCAACGAAGAAAAAAGCATCGACGGCAAAATTGTGGCGCGGATCAAGGGCGGCATGATGGTGGATATCGGCGTGAAGGCCTTTTTGCCTGGCTCGCAGATCGACCTGCATCCGGTGCGGGATCTCGACGGATTGGTCGGGCGCACCTTCCCCCTCAAGATCATCAAGATCAATCATCGGCGCGGCAACGTGGTCGTATCCCGACGCGTGCTCCTGGAGGAGACGAGGGATTCGAAGCGGAAGAATACCCTCTCCACGTTGAAGGAAGGGCAATTGATCCAAGGCGTGGTGAAGAACATCACGGACTACGGTGCCTTCATCGATCTCGGCGGCATCGACGGGTTGCTGCACATTACGGACATGTCCTGGGGCCGTGTCGGTCATCCGTCGGAGATGTTCAACATCGGTGACAAAGTGGAAGTCAGTGTTCTCAAGTACGATCGGGAGACCGGGCGTATTTCGTTGGGCTTAAAGCAGAAGAGTGCCGATCCCTGGAGCGGCGTTGCCGGCAAGTACACGATTGGCACCCGCGTTCGGGGTCGTGTGGTGAGCTTGACCGACTACGGAGCCTTCATCGAGCTCGAACCCGGTGTCGAGGGACTGGTACATGTCTCTGAGATGTCCTGGACACATGAAGTCCGCCATCCGTCACGTGTCGTTTCCATCGGGGATCAAGTCGAAGCGGCTGTGCTGAATGTGGATCCTGGCAGCAGGAAGATTTCGCTCGGCATGAAGCAGACTGCGCCGAATCCCTGGGATATGGTGGAAGGGAAGTACGCCATCGGGACACGCATTGAAGGAAAAGTGAAGAGCCTCACAGACTTCGGCGCGTTCGTCGGACTTGAAGAGGGCATCGATGGATTGATCCATATTTCCGACATGTCCTGGACGAAGCACATCAAGCACCCCTCTGAACTCTTCAAAAAGGGCCAGAAGGTCGAAGCGGTGGTGTTGCGGATCGACAAAGAGAAGGAACGGCTGTCACTCGGGTATAAGCAGCTCGGGAGCGATCCCTGGGACGCCGAGATCCCGAATAAATATGGCGTCGGGGATGTGGCGGTCGGGAAGGTCAGCAAGATCGCCGATTTTGGCATTTTCGTCGAACTGGACGGAGGAGTCGAAGGGCTGATTCACATCAGCGAGGCGGGCCTCGACCAACAGGCCAAGCTGGAAGAGAAGTTCAAGTTGGGGGACGAAGTCACGGCCAAGATCATCAAGGTCGATCGCGAAGAGCGGAAGATCGCGCTCAGCCTGCGTGATCACCAGTCGGACAACGATCGCCGGCAGGTCGATGAATATCACTCCACGCAAGGCACGTTAGATCAAAGCTTGGGTCGTGCGGTCAAGCAGAGCCGGAAGCGAAACCAAGCTGAGGACGAGAAGTAGGTTCGAGCCAGCAGACATCAGCATCAGCCGGGGGCGCCTAGGCGCCCCCGGCACTGTGAGCAGGTAATACAATATGAGTCATGAAGCAACAGAAAAGCCGGCCAAGCGCGGGATCGTGCGGAAAGTGTTTTGGGCGCTCGGCATCGGGCTTGGCCTGCTCTTTCTGATGAACCTGTTCCTTCCCGATCTTGATCTTTCGATGGAGGATCGGGTTGGGCTGATCCGCATTGAAGGCGTTATTCTGGATGCCCAATCCACGATCAGCGAATTGAAGCGATTTGCCGACAATCCTTCCGTGAAGGCGATCGTCCTAAGAATCGACAGCCCCGGCGGTGGAGTTGTGCCGTCGCAAGAAATCCATGATGCAGTCCTACGCATTCGAAATAAGAGCAATAAGCCTGTGATCGCCTCGATGGGATCTGTGGCGGCATCAGGGGGCTATTACATTGCCGTGGCGACTGATCGGATCATGGCCAACTCCGGGACGCTGACGGGGAGTATCGGCGTAATCATGGAGACGGCCAACATCGAAGGGCTGCTCAAGAAGATCGGGGTTGAAGGTGTGGTGATCAAGAGCGGACGATTCAAAGACGTGGGGTCGCCCCTCCGGAAGATGAGTGACGAAGAACATGCGCTGCTCCAATCCGTCATGGACGATGTTCATAAGCAGTTCATCGAGGCCGTAGCGGAAGGTCGCGGGCTTGCGTTGGTTGATGTGCAGGCTTTGGCGGATGGACGAATTTTCACGGGTAGGCAAGCCAAAGAGTCGAAGCTGGTGGATGAGCTTGGCGATCTCGAAGATGCGATCCAGCTGGCTGCGGATGCGGCTGGCATCGAAGGTGAGCCGAAAGTCATCGAACCTCGCCGGAGATTTTCCTTTAGAGAGCTGATCGAGTCTCGAATCTCGATGCTTTTTCCCAGGCTGGACTTTTACCATGGGCTCGGATTCAAGTATCTCATGGCATTCTAGTGCGGTCGGATCGACGAGCGGGTTGATGCATCAACACGAAAGGGGAGTCCGATATGACGAAGGCCCAGATCATCGAGCGCGTCTCCGAGCAGATCACGACGTTGACGAAACGGCAGGCGGAAGTCGTCGTCAACACGATTTTCGATTGTGTGCGTGATTCGTTAAAGAACGGCGATAAGACGGAGATTCGAGGGTTCGGCAGTTTTCGCCTGCGGGCACGCAGGATGAAAGAAGGACGAAATCCTAAGACCGGTGCGACCGTCGCGGTCCCTGCTAAGAAAGTCCCATTTTTTAAGGCCGGCAAAGAGTTGAAGGAACTCCTGAACCAGTCATAACAGGAAGCGCACCATGAATTCACCAGATTCCCAGAATACAGCTGAGGTTGAGGTTCGATGGACGGACGAGGCATCCAAGCGTCTGGAGCGGGCACCGATCTTTTTGCGTGGCATGGTCCGTCGGCTGGCCGAGAAAAAGGCCAGAGAGCTTGGCTATGCAGAGATCACGGGGGAAACCCTCGATCAGTTCAAGAACCAAATGATGGGCGGGATGGGTGGCGAATCCGGCATGGCGGACGCTGCGGAGCAAATGGCGCAAGGCCATCTGCCCTGGACTGCCGCGGCAAAGGAACGGCTGAATTCCGTTCCTGAGTTTATGCGCAATATGACCAAACAGATTGCCGAGGAGATTGCCAAGGAGCGGGGCCACCTTGAGGTGAACGTCGATCTGTTTGAAAAGGTTGAAGCACTGGGAGATCTCCGGGAGGCCGCTGCTCCTCCGCTTGAATGGAGTGAGGGCGCGTTGGCTCAACTCCACGAAAAATTGAAGCAATCGCCCCCGATCGCCATCGAATTTGTCACGGACATGTTGCGGCGGGACACTGAAGATTTGGCAAGAGAGAAGGGCCTGACGCGGATCGACGAGTCGGTGTTGCTTCAGTTGTGGGATGCGCCACAGGAGCGAGTGACGTGGACCGATGAAGCGTGGAAGCGCCTACAGACGTCCCCGGATTTTGTACGGAGCGGAATTCGTAAGGCTGCTGAGCGACGGGCTCGGAAGCTTGGGCTTAAGGAAGTGGATTCGGAGCATCTGACGACCTTTCGGAACCAGGCTATGATGAAAGCCGTCAAAAGGATTCGCTCGTTTGGCTACAACGAGTTGACGTTTGAAGCGTTCGATACGGCGCTGGAGAAGACAAAGCGGCTTCAGGGCAATGACCAGGCAGAGAAACGTCTGCAGGAAATTCGAGGGCATTTTGCCGATCCGGATGTGAAGAAGCCGGACGGTGGGACGCTTGGCGCCGATTTGATGGGCCGCTTTCGCCGGTATCTCAAAGGAGAAGGAACGCTCTAGCAGCAGGATGCCGAAACAGGCCGCCAGCTTCGTTCTTGCTTCGCTCAAACCCTCAATGGGGATCAGGCCGCCTCACCGTTCGGCGGCGCGCATAAATATGGTGCTCCTTACTCGTCGCACCGTCAAGAGCAGTTTCTTCTTTCCGCCAGCTCGCATCAAGGTGCCACTGGTTCTTCGTGCAGCTACGGACCCGTCTTGGACGAGTAGTTGGGGCTGTCTATGAGGTAGAGGCAGGGGCCGTTTGAGGACGGCCCCTGCTGTACTAGAGGGCGGCTGCCTGTTGCGGCCAAAATTTATGACGGATTTGGGGGAGAGGCTCGCTATCGAGATTAGGGATATCGTAGAGGCAACGATCGATCGTTGTGACCTCGTCTTCTGTCAAGTCCACGGCCACTCTTTTTTTCCAGAACTGATCGAGAGTGAAGTAATCTCCAGACTGAGGCTTTTCCGCCAGAAGTGCCTTCATCTTTTCAAAGCCCGCCGTGTCTACTCCGGGGATGCGCCCCTTATTGCGCTCGTGGCACCAGTGCAACACTTCAGCGATTCCGTACATCGATAATTCGATCTGCATCATCTTGCCCATGATTCCTCCTTGCCAAACTAAGAGGGACATTCTACCTTAAACCCTGTTCCATTTTCAAAGCCGTTGGTAAGCGCTCCTGGATTGGGGAAATTGCGATTTGGTAGGGGTTGTTTTGCCGTCGGATTGATTGCCATGAGAAAGCGGCGGTCTGTATACTGGCGCGGCTTGCCTCGACCGGAAGACCCGCTAAAAGGCACCTCTCGGCAGGCGATCTTTCTGTCGCTAGTTTTCTGCTCAAGGAGTCGCGCGTGATCATGCAAGACGGCGGCCGTTATGGCGGTAGGCCATGGTGTCTTATGGCCTTGGCGATAAATCTGTGCCTTCTTCAGGCAAGCGGCTGCACCAAACAAGATCCCTATACCCCACCGGATCTTTTCTACTATTTTGCCAGTTATCAAGTTGGTAAGAACCCGACGACGGTCACCCCTACCGATGTCAATCAAGACGGGTTGACCGATTTGTTGACGACCAACATCGGCAGCAATACGCTTTCGATTCTTTTGGGGAACGGCGACGGCACCTTTCGCGAGCAAGTCCAACTCAATACCTGTAAAGAGCCCCGCTCGCTCGCTCTCGGGATGTTCAACCATGATCCGTACTCCGATGTGGCCTTGGCTTGCTCAGGGGGAGACGAGGTGGCTGTACTCTTCGGTCGAAACGACGGGAAGTTTGAAGAAGGTCCGCGTTACCCGGTACACCGGACTCCCATTGCCATTGCCAGCGGCGATCTCAACAATGATGGTGCCGCGGACCTCGTGGTTGCATTGCGAAACGACAAGATCAAAGTATTTTTGGGGACCGGCGCCGGTGAATTCTCCCATGGGGCACAGTACGAATATGGCGATACGCCGACGTCTGTGGCGTTGACCGACTTGAATGGCGATGGGAAGGTCGATTTGGCCGTAACCAACGGAGGGCCGATGTCGAATGCGGTTTCCATCTGGGTTGGAAACGGGGACGGCACGTTTCGCCCTCCCGTCGACTATAAGACAGGGAAGCGCCCGCTCGGGGTGAGTTTCGCAGATTTCAACAATGACCGGAACAGTGATTTGCTCGTAATCAATGGCGAGCGAGATAGCTTTACGACGTATCTCGGCAACGGGAATGGAACTTTTCAGGCAGGACACGATTCCGGCGCCGATGCAGGGCCCAATTTCGGTCTCGCACGAGATTTCAACGGCGACCGACGCACCGACGTGGCCATCGTCAATCTTCAGTCGAGCGATCTCTCTATTCTTTTCGGCCGGGGCGATGGCACCTTCGAATATCCGCCGAGAAATTATCGAACGAAGCCAGGCCCCTTTGCGCTCGCGATTTTCCGAGTGACGACGAAGGAGGCAGAAGAGCCTGGGCTGGTCACTGTAGATAACGGTAGTGGAACGGTCTCCATCTTTCTCCATAAGGGATTGAAGGGGGCGACCGCACCGGCGGTGAAAGTGCCATGAGGCCCATGCGTCGCATTCGGGTATGCAAGGAGACGGTAAAGAGCGGTCTGCTTGACAGCCTACTGACCCTCGGATAGAGTGGCCCACAGTGCGTTTCATGCCTGTTGATGCTCTGTTTCGAGGATACCAGTGAGATCTTTTGGGTGGTGGTTTGCTGTCGGCGCGTTGCTCACCCTATCTGTGCTGATGGTGCAGGGTGGCGTACGGGATTTGCTCGATGGCGCCCCTCCCGGCAGCGGAGCGAGCCCGTACCTCTCGTTTGGCACGACGATTTTCGGCGGAGGGTTGTTGGCCGGTTGCTTAGCCTTAGTCATGAATCGACTGCGATAGATACAGAATCTGAAGAACAGGCGTCTCGATGCACTGTTTGAAATGCAAGGGATGTATGATGATCGAGCGTCACTATACGTTAGAGAATCGGCGTCTCTATGCCCGTTGCTTGAATTGCGGTTTCTGGATTGACCTTGCCGATCTGCTTCGATTTTTCCATAAAGTGATCGACAGTGGATTTCGTGGAGGGAAGGTGCGGGAGTCCTTTACGCTGTGAGTAGGAGTCACGAATTCATGATGACAAGAGACCGCGAGATGTTCTCTCGTGGAGCATTCCTGGCCCACGCAACTGGGCTGCTCACCGGGCTGATGTTGATCAGTGCCGTGACCGGCACATTCTCGGTCGCATTTGCGAAGAATGCGACCGCACAGCAGGCCCATACCCGTACGGCCATCGATTCGCACCAGTTTCCGCCCTGGCGAGTCGCTCCAGCCCATGGCATTCTTCTCAAGGACCTTAAAACCGGGCGAGTTTTGTATGAGCACGATGCCGGGAAGCGCATGTCTCCCGCCAGTCTCACCAAGATTATGTCGGCCCTGGTTATTCTCGAAAAAGGTCACTTAGACGATCTCGTCACGATTAGCCCCAATGCTGCACGAGCCCACAAGACGCATCTGCGCGTGAAGGCAGGGCAGGTCTTTAGGCTGGAAGATCTGTTGAAGGCTATGTTGATCATGTCCGCGAACGATGCTTGCCTTGCAGCGGTGGAGCATGTCGGCGGCGATGAAGCGCAGTTCGTGACGCTCATGAATGCCAAGGCTGCAGCCTTGGGCTTGGCCGATACGCATTTCAGTAATGGCTGTGGGTTCGATAATCCGGACCATTACTCGACGGCCGAAGACCTCGCCGCGTTGAGCCTCATTGCCCTCGATCAGCCGATCTTCCGGCAGTTGGTTCGTGAAGAGCGCGCGATCATCACGGCTGTCAACGGCCACCATGCGTATATTTTGCACACGACGAATAAATTGCTGGGACGTATTCCCGGTGTTGAAGGGATTAAGACAGGCTTTACGTCCAAAGCCGGCCGATGTCTTATTGCCAAAGTCTCTCAGAACGGGAGCGATCTTCTGCTGGTGATCCTCAACTCGAATCGTCGATGGAATACCGCGACGAATCTCATTACCTACGGGCTGCAGGTTGTCGACGCGCCACACTGAAATCCCGTTCGATCAAGTCGACAGGCACATGTATGTTGAGACGGTTGCCATGGGGTGGCCTGCTCGTGCAAGTGATTCACAGGTGAGCGGGTAGCTGTAGTGAGTCTTGCCAGGGCAGAGATGTATAGATGGCAAGGGGGCGATGAATCTCTTTAGCACGACGAGCGCGCAGAGTAGTTAATCGGATCGGGCCTGCTACCGAATCGGGGAGAACTCCACGTTGACATCTTTCCCGAGATAATTGATGACGAATCCTTGTTTGTCGTACGACAGGATGGCGCCCATCACGTTTTCGTCTCCATACTCTTCCTGCCCTAGAAGCTTTCGCACGTCATCAGGGCTTTCGCTGTTCAACACGTTGCGAAAGATGCCGCGAGTTTTATAAGAAAATCGGTTATTGATAAAGATCAGATCGACTTTGCCATCCTGGATGCGGACGCCAGCCATTGGACCGGTCGGTTTGCGTTGATCGAGCAAGAAAATAAACGAAGCTTCTTGCTCCACTTTAATCCCAGGAATTTTTTCATTCACCAGCGAATCTACGGCGGTGGCTTCAGGGTCTCCCAACTTGACTCCAAACAGCGAGATGTCAACACTCTTCAAGGTCTTAGGGTCCATCACGTCGTGCTTGCTCAATTCGTAGGGCTCTCCGTAACCAGGGGCCGCCCATGCACCGACTCCGGTCATCACCATGCAGATTAGCGTGACGACTCGCAGTAAATCCTTCATCGACTCCTCCTTAACCATGAATTTCTGGAGCTGTAACGTGTTGAAAATTTATTAGCAAAATTGGTGGGGCCATGCAGTATGCGTACATTTTATCGAACAGCCTGAGAACTTGCAAGGAATGGCTGAATGTGAGAGGGCAGATGACGGCGAAATATATGTTGCGGCAAACGGTTGCCGGACTTGGTCTGTTGGCGATCTTTGCAGGTTGTGTGGCAACGGAGCAGGTTCCGGCAGGAAGGTCTCTCCATGCGCGGATTGGTGGGCAACCTGTCATTTCCGTGGTCGTCGAACAATGTGTGGCCAATGTGCTTGCTGATACCAGAATCAATGGTCGGTTTGCGACCACCGATATACGGAAACTGAAAGGCCAACTCGTCGACCACCTCTGCATGGCCACAGGGGGTCCTTGCATCTACAGCGGACGTGACATGAAGACGACTCATGTCGGGATGAGGATTTCCACTGGAGACGTTAGCGCATTTGTAGAGGATCTGGTGAAAGCGATGGATATAGCGAAGGTGCCAATGCAAGAAAAGGGAGAAATCCTAGGTCTATTAGGGTCAATGAAGAAGGATATTATTGAGGTACCGTAACGGCTGTGGGGCACTGGGGGGGGTGAACCATCCCGGCTCGTATCTCGACGTGAGAGATTAGTTGCGGTGGTGAGTGCTCATCAGGACGGCACCGAGGTGCCGGAGTCGTTGAAAATAGGGCCGGCAATCTTCGTCAAGCTCGTTGGTCAGGCCATCGAGATCGGCAACACAATCTTCGAGGATCACGAGGCGCTGGGCATCAAGGCCTTCGGGACTATCGAGGAAATACACCACACATCCACTGATCACCGTATCCAACGTCATCAATGGCCCCTCATGTTGGCGCTCCACGCGAGGCCATTGTGCCTCCTTATGGGCTTCCCAGAGTGACAACAGTGCATCCCGATCCATTCTACCGGTCTCCAACCATTTACCGACTCAGTTTCGACCGATCCACCCTAACGCATGGAATAACAGGGCCGCAAGCATACAGAGCCCCAGTCCCCAAAACCGGTAGTCGATGTCTTGTCGTTCAAGGCACCATTTAATGACTGGTGTCCGCCACGAGGGCGGTCCGACGGACAGGAAGGTGCCTTTCGCGATCATGCCTCCCGCCGTCACCGCCCAGAGCCATGGGTAGGGCAGGTCGTTCGCGGCAAAGAGCAAGAGGGTGCCACCGAAGATCGCAAGAAGCTCCCATCGCAATATCCCGGGGGATTGCTGCAGTACTTCGCGGACCTGCGCGATGATGTAGCGTGGAGAGATCAAAAGCACGATCCCGTCGGTCAGCCAAATCCCGGCGAGTGCGGCCAAGGCATAATCCTTCAATCGAACGTTCCAGACGGTTGGTGCCCCTTGCCCTCGTGTCCGGTGTTGCTCATGGATACAGACCACGATGGAGATGGGCTTGCGCCACTTTGTCGATTCCGCTCATCAATGCGGCCATACGCATGGACGTATTCTTGGAAAGAGAAAACTGTAACGTCCGATGGAAGGCGTTGATCAAAATATCTTGTAGTCGCTCCTGAATGTCCTTGGCTTTCCAGAAAAAGCGCTGCCCATCCTGTACCCATTCGAAGTAGGAGACGATGACGCCACCGGAGTTGGCCAGGATGTCCGGGATGATAAAGACCCCCTGATTCTGCAGGATGCGATCGGCCTCCAGGGTCGTCGGACCGTTTGCTCCTTCAGCGAGAATTCGACAGCGGAGCTTCCCGGCATTTCGCTCGGTGATCTGTTCAGATAACGCGGCGGGGACCAGTACGGTGCAGTCAAGCTGGAGCAGTTCGTCGTTGGAGAGCCAATCTCCCAGCTTGGTGTCACGGAGGGGTTGTCCGTGAGTTTTGCAGCGCGTGAGGAGTTCAGGAATGTCCAGACCGTTTGCGTTGTGAATCCCTCCGTGTACGTCGCTCACGGCGGTGACGCGCGCACCACATTCCTGCATGATGCGGGCAGTGTGGGCCCCCACATTGCCGAATCCCTGGATCACCACAGTGCTGTTCCGGATATCGAGATTGAGGTGCCGAAGCGCCTCAATGGTGACATAGACCACTCCGCGTCCGGTGGCTTCCTCACGCCCCAGGCTGCCTCCAATCGAAAGGGGCTTGCCGGTTACGACGCCCGGCACCGAATACCCCACTTGCTGACTGTAGGTGTCCATGATCCAGGCCATCACCTGAGCATCTGTCCCGACATCCGGCGCCGGCACGTCTTTCTCCGGGCCGATCAAGGGGAAGATTTCCGTTGCATAGCGTCTAGTCAATCGTTGTAATTCTGCCTGCGACAATTGTTTCGGATCGACCGCGACCCCACCCTTCGCTCCGCCATAGGGTAGGTCGGCCAATGCGCATTTCCAGGTCATCCACATGGCGAGTGCTGCGACTTCCCCAAGATTTACGTCCGGGTGATAGCGAATGCCGCCCTTGGTGGGGCCGCGAGAGGAATCATGCTGCACACGATAGCCGGTATAGACCTCGACTCGGCCGTCATCCATTCGAACGGGTACGCTGACGATTAGAGACCGCTGTGGGAGTTTCAGCCGCTCGCGCAAATTGGGATCCAGTTCCATGGCCTTGGCTGCTTGGTCAAATTGCGCCATCGCCAGTCGGAAGGTCGGTGTGTCGAGTTCATGCATCGGCGGTTCCTCTCGTCAGCTGTGCGTGAGCGTCGTCGCGGCGAGGGTAATGTGATCGTCTCCTTGTTCCGTGATCTCTGGCGGGAGATTCAGCCACTGTACGTTGAACGTTCGCGCGAATTCCTGCGCTACCTGTTGCGTGACGGTTGCAATAGACAAGGGAGACTGTCGGATTTCGGCCATGGACGTGATCGGGCATGCGGTCAGGCCACAGGGCACGATATGGGAAAAGGGGGAGAGGTCCAGGTCGACGTTGAGCGCAAAGCCGTGAAGCGTCACGCCATGATCGATCCGGACTCCGATGGCTGCAATCTTTGCATCCGCATCACGCCAGCGGACCCAGACGCCAGGTGCCTTCTTGACACGATAACCTTCAATTCCCCATCGTGCGAGCGTATGGATCAAGACCTCTTCCAAATTCCGCACATACTGTTTCGGCCCTGAACAATAATGCGACAGCTTGAGGATCGGATACCCCACGATCTGTCCCGGTCCATGATAGGTAATGGAGCCGCCACGATCGACGGATTGGAAGTTGGCCCCTGTTTGGCGGAGGGCTTCTTCTCCGCAGGCCCAATGCGCGGGTTTGGTACTTCGGCCCAGGGTATAGACGGGCTGATGTTCAAGGAGTAACAACGTATCCCCTTGATTCTCCGCAATCCGTTCTTCCCGTAATTGTTGCTGTAGTCGCCAGGCTTCGTCGTAGGGGACCGGCTTGGGAAACAGGACGAGCCTGCCTTCTTGCGGACCGGGTCTGCTCTCGTGTCCTGTACCGTCGTGACTGTGCAGGGACCCGTCGGCGTGATTCATGGAAGAGCCTTCTGCCGCGAAGGCTTGTGAATCGAGATGGTGGACTGGACGTTTTTTCTCTGTACGGTCAGTTGCAGGCTGGGGAGATCTTCCGAACGTCGGATGGAGTGCCAGAAGTCTCCGAGATTATAGATCTGATGTTGATCGACGGCAGTAATGATATCCCCGCTCTGGAGGCCTCCTGTGACGGCGGTTCCTCCCGGCTCGACATTCAGCGCCAAGACCCCGCGGTCACCGTCCAGTCCAAAGCTCGCCATGATGCTTGCGGTGATGGTCACAGGCGTAAATCCGATGTCCGGACGAAGGACCGATCCACGGACGATCATCGATTGAATGTGGGGGTAGATGGCCTCCATCGAAATCGCATAACTAATGGCCTGGGCGGATGGCGCGATGGCCACATTAATGCCGATCACATGACCGGCCAGATCCACGAGCGGACCTCCGCTGTTGCCAGGGTTGATGGCCGCATCGGTTTGGATCAGATCGTAGAGTGTTTCACCATCCGGAGTGAGGACTGAGCGATCGACGGCGCTGACGACACCGACAGTGACGGTTGAGCCTCCCTTGAGCGCGAGGGGATTGCCGATGGCAACGACCGACTCGCCAATCTCAAGTGCCGGTACAGGACTGAGCGTCGCGGGCACCAAGTCCGTTGCCGTGATTTTGACGAGGGCCAGGTCCAGCAGGAAATCACGTGCAACGACACGGCCTGGGGTGAGCCGACCCGTTGAGAGTCCGACGACCAGGCTCTTGATGCCCGCGACCAAATGATTGTTCGTCAGAATATAGCCGCTCGCGTCGATAATCACGCCGGACCCAGACCCCGATTGGGCCTGCGTGGGAGTGGACGGCATGCCGCGAGTGAGAATGGTGACAACTGAGGGGCGTACTTGTGCCACGACGGCAGGGACTGACAGAGATTTTTCGTGGATGGGGACCGATCCAACCACGGTCTCAGCCTTGGCAAACCGTCCGTCCGGGACCATGACGATGACAAGAGGGAGAAGGAGCGAAACGGTGAAGACGTGAAAGTGGCTTGATTTTGTCTCTACTGTGCGGATTGTGGTCATGGGGCCTCACATACTGAGTCGGCCTCATTGTGGCATAAGTGGCTTCAGGGGGAAAGCTGCGTGACAGAAAAGGGGCGAGGATGAGCCTCGCCCCTTTCTGCTTCATGCGTCTGCGGTTTACTGGATGGCGGCAAACATTTCCTTAATCTGTGGGGTTTTCAGTTTCTTGAGCGCTTTCGCTTCGATCTGGCGAATCCGCTCCCTCGTGACCGACAGGCTTTGCCCGACCTGCTCCAATGTGCAGGACTGATCGTGACCGATCCCGAAGCGCAGGCGGATGACGGTTTGCTCCCGAGGCGTGAGCGTGTCGAGAATACGTTCGAGCTGCTGCGCCATTTCCGTCTGATGCACATTGGCATCTGGCGGGACGGCTTGCAGGTCGGGAAGAAGTTCCCCGAATTCCGTGCTCCCGTCACCCACCAGTTTCTCCAAGGCGACCGGCTCTTGAAAGGCCTGCACGGTTTCGTGGAGCCGTTCCGGTCTCATCCGCAGCACGTCCGCCACTTCTTCGATTCGGGCCGGCCGGCCCAGCTGTTGCCCGAGCCGTCTGGTGACACGGAGGATTCGGTGCGAGGCTTCAGTCTGGTGAACCGGAATACGAATGGTCCGCGATTGATCTGCGAGCGCACGGGTGATGCCTTGACGGATCCACCAGGTTGCATAGGTGCTGAATTTGAACCCCTTGCGGTATTGATACCGTTCGGCTGCTTTCATCAACCCGATATTGCCTTCTTGCACGAGGTCCAGCAGCGTCAGTCCGCGGCCTGTGTAATGTTTTGCGACATCCACGACGAGCCGTAGGTTGCAGCGCACCAATTCGTCCTTGGCCTGTTCAAGCAGGACCCGAGCGGAGCGGAGGGTGGCTAACCCCTCCTTGAGTTGTTTGGCGATGGTCACCGGAAGCTTCTGCTGTCCCGCTTCCTGGCTGATCATGTCAGTGAGCCTCTGCTCGGCTTTATCGATCGCGCTGGCTGAGAGTCCGCTCAACTCTTTGACCATCTGGAGTGTGTGTTGCGCCTCAAGCACCGAGGCTGTGCGCGTGAGCTTCGGGAAGACTCGGAGGGTCTGACGTAAGGTCTTCCGAATCGTGCTCGTTCCAGAATCGATCTTCTTTGCCAGCTCGACTTCTTCTTCTCTGGTCAAGAGGGCTCGTTCGCCGAAGGAGCGAAAGTAGAGTGACTCCAACATGAACGGGCCGCCGCTCACTGCGGTACGAGTCGCCGTCTTCACCGGCTCATCCGGTTGTTCCTCTTCGGAGGTGTCTTTGCCGATCACATCTAACAGGTCGCTCGCCTCGGGATCGTCCGCATCAACGTCCTTTGCCATCCTGACAAGTTCTTCCGGCTCAGGGGTTGGGAATAGATTCTTTTTCATGTCGTCGCCCCTCCTCTGATTATCTGATCTGTTGCTCCGCATGGTCGTGACCCCGACTGGTTCTGGTTCTATGTCCTACTCTATGAGAGACAGCGTTCCGTCAAACGATTCATGCTGAGTACTGTGTGGACGGGCTGCTCTCTTGCCTCACTACGGAGCAAATCCTGTGCTGGATTCTTTATGAGAATGGCGGATCGCAATCTTATGGAAAAGGCTACTCTATTAGAGTGGCTTAATGAGGATTTCGGAGAGGGAGTGAGGCAACCTTGCTGCAGGTGTGTAGTAGTGGCAATCGAGCAATAGGCTGAATTGCCACATCCTCTCCTTGAGGCATTTCTTTCAGGATAGAGGAGATCGAGCGGAAGGGAGGCGAGAAAGTTGTGGTGGAATTGCTCGCCGCTATGCGCTCAACGAACGTCAGCGTCCTGCGCTCATGGCATGCGTGCATTAAGCTTTTCAAGAAGACTCATGGTGGAGCTCGTTAAATCTCCCAGGCGGCTGTTTGTTTGGTTGAAAACCTGGCACAGCACTTCTAGAATGAGCCCCCATGTCACAACTTCAATCAGGCGAACGTATTCATTTGGTCGATAAAAAAGGGCGGCAGTATGCCCTGACCCTCAAGGCTGGAGATCGCTATCAGCTAAGCGGTCATAAAATTGCGCACGACGATCTCATCGGAAAGCCCGATGGTTCTCTCGTCACGCTCTCCGGCAACAAGACGATGTTGGCGCTGAAGCCGACGTTCGGCGACTATGTGCTGAAGATGCCACGGGGCGCGCAGGTATTGTACCCGAAGGATCTGGCGCTCATTCCCATGTGGGCGGATGTCTATCCCGGCGCGCGCGTCTTCGAAGCGGGAACTGGCTCCGGGGCCTTGACGATGGCCCTCTTACGAGCCGTGGGCCCGCGGGGCGTCGTCGTGACGTACGAAGCCCGCGAGGATTTTGCGAAAACGGCGATGACGAACATCGAACGGTACATGGGCACGATGCCCAACCTTATCTCGCTTCGTCGGAACGTATACGAGGGGATCAGCTTGCTCGACGATGGCTTGCCGTTCGATCGCCTCGTCCTCGATCTTCCTGAGCCTTGGCAGGTGGTCCCGCATGCCGCGCAGGTCCTTCGTCCCGGCGGCATGTATTTGAGTTTTGTTCCCACCGTTCCTCAAGTGGTGCAGACGGTTGAGGCCCTTGAGAAAGCGATGGTCTTTGGCATGATTGAAACGTTCGAGTCGCTGTTGAGAACCTGGTCGATTCAGGGCCGTAGCGTACGTCCGGATCACCGGATGGTCGCCCATTCAGGCTTCATTACCGTGGCGAGAAAAATCGAGTCTGGTTTGTGGCCTACTGCTCAAGCGGCTGAGGCTATGGATGAGGCCGGTGATGCTCATGAAGAGCGAGAGGACGACGCGCGATGAACCGATTGCAGGGGAAAGTGGCGGTCGTTACCGGGGGCAACGCGGGTATCGGTGAAGCGATCGCGAAAGCCTTTGCGCGCGAAGGAGCATCGGTCGTGATTACGGGGAGACGGCAAGGAGAGCTGGACCGAGTCGTGAGCGACATTGTGAAGGCGCAGGGCAAGGCCGTTGCCGTTGCCGGATCGGTCACAGACGAACGCCATGTCCAGGAGGCCGCGCTGGTGACGGTGCAGCAGTTCGGACGGCTCGATATTCTCGTCAACAATGCCGGAGTCGGGGATTTCGGAAAGCGTCTGCATGAAACTGATGATGCAACCTGGGCGCAGATTCTCGACGTCAATCTGACCGGGGTGTTCCGGATGACGCGCGCGGTGCTGCCGCAGATGTTGAAGCAGGGGAAGGGCGCCATCGTCAATATTTCCTCCATCGCGAGCCTCGTCGGACTTCCTACATTGCCGGCCTATGCTGCGTCCAAGGGGGCACTCGATGCCATGACCAGAGCCATCGCGGTCGATTATGCCAAGGAGGGCATCCGCTGTAACGTGGTGAACCCCGGACTTATTGATACGCCGATGGCCGCCCCGTTGATGAGCAACCCCGAGCAACTGGCCCCGATTCTCGCGCACTATCCTATCCGTCGAGCTGGTAAGCCAGAGGAAGTGGCCAATATGGTTCTCTATCTGGTTTCCGACGAGGCAGCCTGGGTTACGGGCGGGACCTTTCCGATCGATGGAGGGATGACGATCTCGTGAGTCGGCGTTCCTTGCGAGTGGTCAACCCTACCGTCGTCGTCTCGATGAGTGTCTATCCGTTCTTCTAAATCAACAGCAGCCGTGAGTCTTCGACCTATGGACATCAACGCACATACTCAGTTTTGCGGTGTCATCGGTAATCCCGTCGAGCATTCGCTTTCGCCGGCGATTCATAATGCCGCGTTTCAGAACCTCGGGCTGAACTTCGTGTACCTGGCGTTCCGCGTAGAAGCGATCGGCGATGCGATTCGAGGACTGCGCGCGTTGGGGAATTTCCGCGGTGCGAGCGTGACCATCCCTCACAAGGTGGCAGCCGTTCCATTTCTTGACAAGGTTGAACCGACTGCGCGGCATATTGGTGCGATCAATACTATTGTGGCTGAAGGCGGGACCCTCACAGGCTATAACACCGACGCGACCGGCGCGTTGCGCGCACTTCGTGAGGGTGGGGTTGCCTTGAAAGGGCGTCAGGTCGTCATGCTTGGATCCGGAGGCGCAGCTCGCGCGATTGCCTTCGCGCTTGGGACCGAGGCTGGGATCGCTGGCTTGAGCATACTAGGAATCGATGACCGTGAACGCACCGCCTTGGCCGGAGACCTCCGGTCGAAGACTGGGATGACCGTGCAGGCATTGTCTCTAGACGAGGAGACATTGCGAAAAGTTCTGCCGGACACACATGTGCTGATCCATTGCACCCCGATGGGCATGTCTCCCAACATACAGGGAACTGCTGTGCCAGCGACGTTGCTGCATGCGGGATTGACGGTCATGGATATCGTTTATAATCCGCGGGACACCCAGTTGCTGAAGGATGCAACGGCGACCGGTTGTCGTACGATTCCCGGACTCGAGATGTTTCTTCATCAAGCCGCCGCGCAGTTTGAACTCTGGACCAATCACACTGCCCCAACCGATGTGATGCGCGCCGTCCTGGAGTCCCGTTTCTCATGAATATCGTGCTGATTGGCTATCGAGGGACCGGCAAGAGCACGGTGGGACGACTGTTGGCGGCGCGGTTGGGACGAACGCTCGTGTCAACTGATGCGGAGATCGTCGTTCGTGCGAAGCGCGCGATTCCTGAGATCGTTGCCCAAGAGGGATGGGACTACTTTCGCGACCTGGAGTCCGATATCTGCAGGGAACTGGCCGGCCGTGACCAGTTGGTGATCGATACCGGCGGCGGGGCAATCCTTCGCCCGCAAAATGTAGAGGCATTGAAGAAGAGCGGCAGGTTGTTTTGGCTGACGGCCTCCGTCGAGACGATCGCAACACGAATCGGCGGCGATAATCAGCGCCCCTCATTGACGGGGACCAAGTCGTTTGTCGAGGAAGTTGCGGATGTCTTGCGAGAGCGGACGCCGAAGTATCAAGCGGCCGCCGATCATGTCGTTGCGACGGATGATCGCTCGATCGATCAACTGGTTGAGACGCTTCTCACGTTGGTGGGAACAGATTAGACTTCCGTCGTCGATATATCTGGATTAAGGCTGTGCCATTTTCCCATCCTTGACAAGGTCTCCTTCGAAGTGTTTGAAATAGCACATGCGCCCGTAGCTCAATTGGATAGAGCATCGGACTTCGGATCCGGGGGTTGGGGGTTCAATTCCCTCCGGGCGCACCACATCCTCCAGTAAATTCTCAGTACACAATCATCGAAGTATCAGAGGCTTGCAAGTGCCTTCCCGGTCTTTTGGGGCGGGCTATCCCCCACAAAAGCTGCATAGATTTCTCTGCTCCTCGGCAGTATCCTTACGGGAAGAAACAGGATTCATGGAGAGCTGAAGATGGTGCTATGCTATAGGCGTGGTTGTGTGGAGTCTCTTCGCTGGAGACTAGCAGGGCGTGAGCACCGGCAGGCTTGGACGAGGCATTGTCCCTGCTGTGGACGTTGGCTGACGAAGCAAGAGCCTGCAGCACCATGGGCCTGTTCGTGTGGATGGTGGAGTGGATAGCGCATCGTCACCGATGAGGAAAGGCGTATCATGAACTATGTAGTCCTCCATGACGTCCGGGCGAGTTTTTTTCTGATGGTAGGTCTGGCTATGCTGGCATTTATTTGTGCCGTGGCGGCGTTGAGTACCGTGATGCGTCCGGTTCGGTGGGCGGATCGTAAGTCGTCACAACTATAGGCGAGTGTTTGCTCTGGCCACTCCTTATACGGGTGGAATGTAGACCGCTTTAGGTTGCATCTTATTCCTCAATCGTTCTCCCTTCCCTCTCAACTGACTGATATTTGTGGGGAAATGCTCCCCGGCTGCCTCTGAATCTCACTTTTTCATTCAGGTGCTATAGTTGATCTGCGCAGGCTCAGTTGTGTTTCCGTGTCATTCCAACGATGGGGGAAGAATCATGGTCGGAAGTTCAATGAAAATGAGTACGGTGGCTGCTTTGGGGCTCGCCCTGTTGGTCAGTCAAGGCTGTAGCATGAAATGGTTGCAGTCAGATGGAGAGACGGGAGCAGGGGCGTCGCAAAACGGTTCGAATCAGGGTTTCCCCGGTATGTCTCAGGGTGATTCTGGCAGAGGGCTCAGCGGGTTTTCTCAGAATCCCTCAGAAGAGCGATTGGGAAAGGGTGGCGATATTGCCTCGCTGTCCTCTAATGGGATGAGTGCCCGTCAGCGTGCGGAATTAACTAGAGAAGAAAAAGCGGCCATCGAAGCCGGTTTGCAGGACGTATTCTTTGGGTATGATCAATGGATGTTATCAGATGCTGGAATGGAAGCATTGAACCGCGACGCAGAGTGGTTGAAGGCCCATCCTGGTGCGGTGATGAAGGTCGAGGGGCATTGCGACGAACGGGGAACGGGTGATTACAACGTGGTGTTGGGAGATAAGCGAGCCAAGGCCGCGCGCAGCTATCTGGTCGAATCGGGTGTGAGCCCGAAGCAGGTGGCGATTGTGTCGTACGGTAAGGAGCGTCCCTTCTGCTCCGACCAGGCCGAGTCATGTTATCAGCAGAACCGTCGCGGGCATGTGCTCTTGAAAGTGCAGCAGTAAGAAGCGGGTCACGATCTCTACGGAACCCCGGCGCCCCTGTAGGTAAGCCCGGGGTTTCGTGTTTGTAGTTGGATGAAGCAGGCATGGCGGTGTCACGATTCAGCCTGATTCACGTCCGAGGCCTCCTCAGCCTCGCATGATCAAAGAGGAACCTTGTATGGAAAAACGACAACAGCCACGTTTTACCTCGCAGTTCAGAAGCACATTTTCTGGCGGGCAACGAGAAGGCCAGGGCCGGACGTTGGATCTCTCCTCGGGCGGTTGCATGATCGAAACGGATTTACCCGTTGTCGTGGGGGCGTCGTTTGAGTGCCGTATTTATATTCCTGGGCTCGACTGGCCTTTGCGGATCGACGAGGCTCAGGTACGTTGGGTCAAGACCAAGACATTTGGAATTCAGTTCACGAAGGTGCAGCCTGATGAGGCGGCAAAGCTCAAGCAAGTGATTGCCAACCTCAACGCGGAATGTGCGGCATAAGCGTTCTTCCTCTTCTCCCTCTCAGCGTGATACCCGACAGGTCAGACCTGGTCCCTTGATCGAAAGAACGAGGCTTTCTGCCTGCGCTCTCGGGTCTGTTCGCGAGATCATCGCCTCCTATGGTATAAGGCCTTGGGGGAATTCAGACGCAGAGATGCTCCATTACATACATTACTCAGGTCAGAGAGTGAGAGATTGATACGATGGGACAAACACCACCAACAGAGACTGGATACGACATTGCCACCGTTGCCGGCGGTTGCTTTTGGTGCCTCGAAGCGGTGTATGACCAGATGAAAGGCGTGGTGTCTGTCGAGTCCGGTTACCTCGGTGGCCAGATGGATCATCCGACGTATGAAGCGGTCTGTAGCGGCAGGACCGGACATGCAGAAGCCGTTCGTATCACGTTCGATCCCACCGTCGTCAGTTATCGCGAGTTACTCGAAGTGTTGTTTGTCATCCACGATCCTACGACACTCAATCGCCAGGGACATGATGTCGGTTCGCAATATCGATCGGCGATTTTCCATCATACGCCTGAGCAGAAGCAGGTTGCGGAGGATGTCATTGCGGCGATGACGAAAGAGGGGATCTATCCGGGGCCAATTGTGACGCAAGTTGAGCCAGCGGGGATGTGGTATGAGGCTGAACCCTACCATCAAGAGTATTTTGCGAGAAATCCCTATCAGGGATACTGTACCGCGATCGTCGCTCCCAAGGTCGTGAAGTTCCGCAAGCTGTTCACCTCAAAACTCAAGGCGTAACAGGTTCCGACTCTTCTTCCTTCTCTCTGTCGAGCAAGCGGCCGCATGTGCGCGCTCGCGGGATTCAATGCCCCAACGCCAGCCGTTATCAGCAGAATATACATAGGGGAGGGGTTTGTGTTGGGACGTGATCGAGCGCGGGGATTCAGATCACGCGTGATGTTCGTCCAGCCAGGCATCCTCGTGCCCCTCTGTTCGGTCCGATGCGCGCAAAGACTTGAAGTCGAACAGTCGTTGGTCCAGGAGAAGAGGCGGTGCCACGTTCGAGAGCGCGGCAAACATGCTATCGGTGCAGCCAGGTGACCGCAGCTCCCATTCACGCAACATTCCTTTGACCTCTTGCCGTTTGAGATCCTCCTGTGAGCCACAGAGATTGCAGGGAATAATGGGGAACTCGCGTAGTTCTGCATACCGGGTCAAATCCGCTTCCCGCACGGCGGCCAGCGGGCGAATGACCACATGCCGGCCGTTTTTCGCACGGAGTTTCGGCGGCATCGTCCTGAGCTTTCCTGTATAGAGTAGATTCAGGAGCAAGGTTTCCAGAATGTCATCACGATGATGTCCGAGCGCAATCTTGGTCGCGCCTAATTCTGTAGCGACACGGTAGAGGATGCCGCGACGGAGTCGTGAGCAGAGAGAGCAGGTCGTCTGCCCTTCAGGGATGAGTCGCTTGACGATTGCGTAGGTGTCTTGTTCCTCGATATGGAAGGGGACTCCCAGGTTTCCAAGATAGTCGGGGAGCACATGGGCCGGAAAGCCCGGTTGTTTTTGATCCAGATTGACCGCGACAAGATCGAAATGAATCGGTGCGCGCCGCTGTAAGGCCAGCAACAGGTCGAGCAGGGCATAACTGTCTTTCCCTCCCGATAGGCAGACCATGATTTTGTCGCCGTCTTCAATTAACCCATAGGCGCCAATAGTTTCTCCGACGAGGTGCAGCAGTTTGGTTTGCAACTGCTCGGTGGCATCATCGAGTTTGAGATATGTTCGGGATGGGTTTGCCGACTGAGACATAGGCTGGTATTTTACGCGGTCAGTCGTGCGACTGTCGATCTTCACAGAGGTTATGTATGGGACAGGGTAAGCGCCGCTCAGACGAGAAGCTTAAGTCAGTTCTCTTCGTCTGTACTGCGAATATATTCCGCAGTGTGACTGCCGAGTACGCGCTCAAGATCGCACTTGGCGCAAACCGGTCCTGCGTCGTCAGTTCAGCCGGGATCAATGCCAAGCCGCAGCCTATGCATGCGTGGGTTCAGGGCCGGTTACGAGAGAAGGGCGCAGATCCCACTGCCCATGTGCAGCGACAACTCACTCAGGAGCTGGTCGAGTCTGCCGACCTCGTTCTTGCGATGGGGCGAGACCACCAGGCCTATATCCGGGAACAGTTCGGGAGAGATGTTCCGCTCTTTAATCAGGTCTGTCTCGGTCACGACAAGCCGGTCCTTGATCTGCACGAAGTCATGCCGGAGTGGGAACGCGATCCTGAACGGGCGCGCGCCTATGTGTGGTCAGTGATCGATATGATTTGGGCCACGGCACCGGCCCTGCTCCCTCGCCCGCGGTAGTTTTTCGTAAAACACGTACTTGTGCCTGTCCCGGTTCATTCTTGGACGTGATCGGACAATTTTTTTCCACTTCTAGGCGGGAGTGAACGGCAGGTCTTCCTGAAACGGGCAATAGCAAAGTACGTGCTATATTTATCACAGCACCTCTTTCGATTCGACCGCGCGGGATACAGCTTCGATGCATCGATCACAGCTTCAGGCTCTGACAATATCTGACGGTTCCCATCACGAGCCGGAATGGGTCTCGTGGTCTGACGAGAAGATTCTGGCCCTTCCCATGTGCCACCTAGGAGTCACCCTTGATGGAGCCTTCTTGTCAGAACAGATCACGCAACTCTACGCCGAACTCGAAGCCAGAGAGCTGACATTCCGACCTCACTTTTGGTTATCAAACGAATGGTTTACCCCCGATGGTGTGCCGGGGATTGCGATCCCGTTTTACCTGGCCCACCCCCGTCTCGCGAAACTTGAGATGGGGCAAATGCTTGAAGTCGAGGGAGGGACCGCAGAATGGTGTATGCGTATCTTGCGGCATGAGGCAGGGCATGCGATCGAGAATGCCTATCGCCTTCGCCGGCTTCGCAGCAGGCAGCAAGTCTTTGGCTGCTCGTCCGATCCCTACCCCAGATATTATAGCCCACGACCCTATAGCCGGAGCTTCGTACGCCATCTCGACGTATGGTACGCACAAAGCCATCCGGATGAAGATTTTGCAGAGACTTTCGCGGTCTGGCTCACGCCAGATTCGACATGGGCCGACCGCTATAAGGGCTGGCCGGTTCTCAAGAAGCTTCAGTATGTGAATGGGCTCATGCAGGGGCTGGCTGGTGCCCCAGCCAAGGTGGTGACGAACGAGGAGATCGATCCGTTGCCGGTCTTGAGGAAGACCCTGGGCGAGCATTACGAGCGGAAGCGGAAGCATTATGGGATCGAACGAAAATCGTTTTACGACCCGGACTTGAAGCGGCTGTTTTCCGATGCACCAGCCCATGCCGACAAGATGAGCGCCGCGACCTTCTTGAACCGTTTCCGAAAAGAGGTGCGCCGCAAAGTCGCAGCCTGGACCGGGGAATATCAATACACGATCGATCAGGTGCTCGAGGACATGACCCAGCGCTGTCGGCAGCTTCATTTGCGGCTTCCACTTGCGGAAGAGCAGGCGAAGCTGGACTTCACGATTTTGTTGACCGTCCACACCATGAACTACTTGCGCAGCGGGCGGCATAAGGTGGCGGTATGAGACGGCTTCGCATCCTTGTCCTGATGCACGAAGACCTGGTTCCCCCAGATCCCCTTCACGGGCAGGAGATCACGGGCGCCGCGTGGAAGACGGAATACGATGTGGTCTCCACGCTTCGGAAGCTTGGACATGACGTCAAGCCATTAGGGGTCAAGAGTGATCTCGGGGTGCTTCGCTCGGCCATCGAAGATTGGAAGCCGCACATCGCCTTCAATCTGCTCGAAGAGTTCGACGGGGTGGCCGTGTATGACCAGAATGTCGTCTCGTATCTCGAATTACTGCATGTGCCCTATACCGGATGTAACCCGCGCGGGTTGATGCTTGCGCGCGATAAGGTGCTGTCTAAAAAATTATTTTCCTTCCATCGAATCCCATTCCCAGATTTCATAGTGGTGCCACAGGGGCGGGCGGTGAAGCGGCCGAAGTGGCTGTCATTCCCATTGATTGTGAAGTCGGTGACCGAAGAGGCTTCGCTGGGCATCTCCCAGGCATCCATTGTCCAGGACGACGAGAAGCTCAAAGAACGCGTAGCCTTTATCCACACGAGCGTGGGGACCGGTGCACTCATTGAGCAATATATTGAGGGGCGCGAACTCTATGTTGGGGTGATGGGCAATGGGCATGTCCATGTCTTGCCGGTGTGGGAGCTGCTCATGGATAAGCTGCCCGATGACGCCCGTCGGATTGCGACCGAACGAGTGAAGTGGAGTCGAGCCTATCAAGAAAAGTATGGAATTCGGTCATGCGAAGCCAAGGGTCTTCCTGAAGGAAAGGCGGCGGAGATTCAGCATCTCGCCAAGCGCGTCTATCGTGCACTCGGTTTGAGCGGCTACGCGCGAATAGACGTAAGGATGGATGCAAAAGGGAACGTGTATGTCTTAGAAGCCAATCCGAATCCCCAAATCGCGCACGACGAAGACTTTGCAGATTCAGCCGAGAAAGCCAACTACTCGTACAAAGACCTTCTGCAAGAACTCATAAACGTCGGCCTTCGCTGGCAGCCCGCCAAGGCGGCGTAGCGACCGCCTCCCCCCTCAACTCAGGCCACATCATCATTTCGTCGGAAAACAGGACTCTGTTTCAGAGCCTACACCTCATTGACGTGCGACGATTGCACTAAGGACTGAAGCGGAAGCCGAACAGCAGGGCTACACTCGTGCGGTCTTTTTCGGGAAGCGATGGTGCGAGGTTGATGTCGTGGAGATTGACCATCAGCGTTGAGGAGAGCGCGATGTTGTGGGTGGCCTGATATTCGACGGAAAGGCCGATAGGAATATACCAACTCGTGTCGTTACGATCGATACGTCCTGGGCCTGTTCCGCGGTCCAGGTCTGCGTGGATCAGACCGATGCCCGAGAAGGGGACCAGATTGATGCCGTTGTTGAGGCGAAAGTGGTAGCGCGCGACTCCGGCGAAGGAGATTTGGAAGAGATCTCCCATGGGGGTGATCTGCATCATCGGGCCGATGGAAAAGTTTCGATCGATGTAGTAGTCACCACTAAATGCCATGGTGAACACCGTACCATTGACCGTTCCGGATGTGAGGCCCAGGTCGCTGCCGAACCCCCAACGGTTGTCGTCAGCTTGGGCCTGCGGTACGCCTACGGCGGTACCCAACAGCAACAGGGCCAACAGGCCTGCAGCACAGGTTGTGCGTAACGATATGGAGACGATCCGTGAAATCATGCCGGCGGACTGTAGCATAGAGTATAGGCTTGGACAAGTTGCTTGAGCAGGCTGGCGCAGTCAGGTATCCTCTGGCACCGCGAACAATGGGAGAACTCAGGCATGTCGACTAATTCGATGACCCCGAAGCAAGCCGGCGCAGCGTTGATCGCAGCAATGCCTGTCGGCCTGTCAGTCCAGCAACTGGAAGAATATGGCATCGATGCGACGGCGGAGCAGGCCCAGGCGATTACCCAAGAAGTGCTCTCGCTGAATTTATTTTGGATCTTTGCCGCCATTGAGGCCCATATTCCGCTGAAGTACCAGGCGGCATTGTCGGAGCTCATCCTGGATACCATCGAGGCTGGATGGGGGACGACCGTTCCTATCGGGACGGCTGCCTGGACCGCATATCTCAATGAATGGCAGGAGCGTCGTCGTCTGTATACCCGTTTGATTGAAGAGGGTGTGAGTTCGCTGGCCGTGAATGCCGAAGCCGCCGAGTTGATGGAGGAGAAGCACTTGGTCACGGAAGGGGAGCGGCGAAAACTTCTCACCCTGTTGATCGATTTTGTGCCGGTCGAGACCTACGGGCGGTTACTGCAAGATGTCGGATAATCTTCTGGTTCGCCTCAATTGTCAGAGGTAGCGGTGGCTGACCACTGTTCCCGTCTCATTCAACTCGTAGAGCACCGGTGCCCCTGTCGGGATATTCAACTCCAGTACTTGCTCACGGGAGAGCTGTTCCAGTTCCATCGTCAGGGCCCGTAGGCTGTTTCCATGCGCCGCGATGAGGATCGTTTCCCCTTTCAGGAGATACGGTTTGATCGTCTGTTCGTAGTAGGGCAACACCCGTTCGGCGGTATTCTTCAAGCTTTCCCCGCCCGGCGGAGGGATATCGTAACTCCGCCGCCAGATCTTCACCTGTGCCTCGCCGTACTTTTTCGCAGTCTCGGCCTTATTCAATCCCTGTAACTCGCCGTACATCCGTTCGTTGAGCGCCTTGTCTTTCACGACGGGGAGGTTCGACTGTCCGATCGCCTCAAGGGCCAGTCTGAGGGTTTCGTTTGCGCGCGTGAGTACGGATGTAAATGCACGATCGAACGTAAACCCGCGAAGCTTATCACCCGCGTTCTTCGCTTCCTGAATTCCTCGTTGAGTCAAGGGGACATCCACCCACCCAGTGAAACGATTCTCCAGGTTCCATTGTGATTCACCATGACGAAGCAGGACTAATCGAGCCATTCCCGGCGCCTCCACGATCATATGACAGGGTCGAACAATCGGTCACAGCATAAACGATCAAGCTGCGAAGTCAAGAGCAGGAAAAGGATTCCGGTGAACGCGAGACGGCGGGGTGCACTGTCCTTGCCGAACGAGTTTTCTGGAACTAATTGACAGAAATGATTCTGCTTGGCAGGATCATTTTTTCAGGATAGATAACCGTAAGGGTTGTCGTGGGGATAATAACAGGGCCAACATTGTAACGGCCCGACTCCCATCCCGCTCTTTGTGAGTGGGAGCAGCACTATGATCTACTCACGCACATTGAGGCGGTGCCTTGCCGGATCGGCATTCTTAGTATTGGTCACCGGGTGCAATCCGGATGATGGTCGTGGCCCAGCCACGAACGCAACTGGTGGGAATGCGGCATCGGCGAATGATTTCGGCGGTTCGGGGGTGGTGCTGAGCAGTTCGATCGCTTCGCCATTCGTGCTGTTTCAAAACGATTCGGTCTCGAGATTGGTCAATCGTGACGGCGGTGCGGTCAAGCAAAATGGCGTGAACAATATCTACTCCCTTGGCGCCTATGTCGATCCCAATGACGGAAATCGAGTGAAACTGTTCGTGAACGATCGAGGGAATCACCGGACACTGATTTTTAACAACGTTCCACAGGATGCGACAGCGTTACCGGACGTCGTGGTCGGGCAGGCCGACTTCGTCTCTGCCACGGCGGATGCCGGCGGAGCAACCTCTGCCGCAGGACTTAACGATAACGTCCATGTGTCAGTCTGTTCTAACGGTAAGATGTTCGTCGCCGACCGGGGCAATAACCGGGTGCTCGTCTATAATCGAGTGCCGACCGCCAACGGCACGGCAGCGGATTTCGTAATTGGTCAGCCTAATTTTTCTGGGAACACCGCAGCCACGACAGCGAGCGGCTTGAATCGTCCCTATGCCGCCTATTGTATGGATGAGAAGTTATTCATTGTCGACAAAGACAACAACCGGATAATGGTATACGATCCCATTCCTACCGCCACCAATCCCACTGCCTCCTATGTCATCGGCCAACCGAACATGGGGGTCGGCACGTCAGGTTGCACGGCGAGCAGTCTGAACAGTCCCTATGAAATCTTACGCGTTGGCGACACATTTTTTGTCTCCGACGGGGGCAATCACCGCGTGTTGCGCTTCGATAGTATTCCGGTCACGACCGGTTCCTCCGCCGCTGCGGTGCTGGGACAAGCCAACCTCTCCTCCTGTTTAGCGAATAGAGGAGGGGGCGCCATACCGACCGATAAAACCCTCAATTTTCCGAATGCGTTGGCAGCGAAAGGCAATCTGCTGGCTGTCAGCGACCATACCAATAACCGCACGATGCTGTTCGATCTCCCGATCATGACGGACCAGTCGGCCTCCAGGCAGATCGGCCAATCGGGGTTCGTCACCTCCATCAATGTCACCCCGCCGACCGCCAACTCCGTGACGACGACCAAGGGATTGATCTTTGATCAGCTACACCTCTGGATCGGGGACGGGGGGAATCGTCGTCTTGCCGTGATCCCGCTGCCCTAGCCTTTATGGGTCATGCAGGCGAGCTTCTTCCTCCCTCTCTTCTTCATCGTGCGCCTTCTTCGAGCCCGGGAGCGAGGTTGCTCACCGACTCAGCGCGGCATCTGTTGCAATCGCCCAGGCCTGGCAGTACGATGCCGAGTGATTCTCCCACCCAGGATATCCCGCCGGTATGACGACTTCGCCGCTTCCCGATATGGACTGGACCGCGTTTGAGGCCTGGTGGAACGGGATCGGCGAGCGGTTGCATGTCGCTGATCGAGCGCACGATTTTTTTACGGGTCTGCATACGGGCAGCATGTTCGACCGGATTGCACAAGTCGGCGGGCAGGCCGATTACATCCTCTTTGTGCTGATGCGCTATTGGGTTCCCACGGTGCTTCCGCCCCCGGGACGAGAGCGACTCACGAAGAACGATCCGGACTATTGGCTGGAGTCGGAACAGATTCTCAAAGCGGCCACCGCCCGCCTCCGGGAACTGAAGCCGCTCATCGAGTTGTTGACCACGCCGAACCCGCTGGCGGAGTTGGCCGCAGGCGGGGGGGCGGGTTCTTCACCTGTGGCAGAAGTTGAGCTGGGAAAGATGTTGGAAGGCATTGCCGAGGTAGCCGGCAGTTACGGCGGCCCGGACTATACCTCGGTCATCAAGCAATTCGATCCGGTTCCGTTACGGCAGACGCAACCCTTCAAACATAACAAGAAACACAGTGCCGAGCTCTGGGTAGTCTTTCTGCTGCGCGAACATTTTCGCAGCCTCGGCCTCGGCAAAGATCGCTACTGGCCGCTCATTGCGCCGGTCTGCGCGGCGGCAGGTATTCTCCAACCGAACGGCCAGGCCTATGCACCGGACGAACTCAAATCCTGGTGGCAGAAAAACTGGCCGCGCACCTATACACAGATCGAGCAGAAGCAGGACGCCTCTGACTCAGGCGGAGCCGCGTATGAACAGGATTTCGGGTGGTTTCAGGCCTGGATTGGGTGGCAGCGGAGTCGGCAGAGCATGCCAGAGTAAGTCATCACAGGTCGTCGTATCGCGCTCACGGTTACGTGGTACTCGTGGCGGCTGGTCTCGTGGGTTTGGTCGGGAACTTGTCTGAATCCGGCACGCCATCTTGAAGCAACTTGAACATCGTCATCGCAAAGAATATGTACAGGGCGATGCCGACCCAGATCACATAGGGCTGAACGCCCCCCGCCTCTTTCAACGCTTCGTCTTGTTTTGCCGGGTCTGTCCAGGAACTCTTTTTGATCTCGCTAATCTGCTCACGACAGTACCAATAGTAGACATAGTTTGCGGTGGCGCCGGCCATGATGCTCCAGACGAGACCCACGGTAAGATCGCCGGTTACGTACGTCGAAATCATCGGACCGAGAGCATAGACCAGCGCATAGACGTACATTTTCCGGTAGAGGAACCAGAGGAATGAAATATACAGAAATGCCGGCCAATTCCACGTCAGGGCGAACTTCGGCTCGTCTCCTAACCCGAATTTCTTGAAATGTTCCAGATAGCGATCGGCGTGAGGACCGATGAGTTGACGCCAGAGGTCTTCATCGGTATGTGGCACAGTGGCGGCGATGGGTGGTGCAGGCTCAATGGCCAGCGTATTTCCGCACTGGTAGCAGAACTTGGCGTCTTCCTGATTCTGCTGCTGACATTGCGCACAGGACTTCATCCGCCAGAGACTATCACAACGGAGGCATCATCTGGGTAAAGAAGCAGCGCCATGCTGATCGATGGCTTCTCCTGCCCATTTCAAGTTGCTTCCGCCGACAGGGCTATGCTACCTTCCCTTTCTTTACAAGGGGATACGTCTGTCATGCCGACAGAAGAACTGAAACAGGACGCCGCGCGGTACTTGATGCAGACCTATACGCGCCAACCGCTCGCGATTGCGCGGGGGCGGGGGACGAAGGTCTACGATTTTGAGGGGCGAGAGTACCTCGATTTCGTCGGCGGGATTGCGGTCAACATCCTGGGGCATGGTCACCCCGACTTGATTCAGGCTATCCAGCGCCAAGCCGCGCAGCTGATCCACACGTCGAATCTCTACTACACGGAGCCTCAAGTCAAACTCGCCCAAGTGCTGGTCGAGCACTCGTTTGCCGACAAGGTATTTTTCTGCAACAGCGGAGCAGAGGCGAACGAGGCTGCGATTAAACTGGCTCGCCGCTATTCGCATGACAAGTATGGAGCCGGACGGTACGAAATCGTCACGATGAAGAACTCGTTTCATGGACGGACGATGGCGACGATTACCGCAACGGGGCAGGAAAAGGTTCAAAAGGGCTACGAGCCGTTACTCCCGGGCTTTCACCATGTCGCCTTCAATAATTTGGAAGAGCTGGAGCAGGCCGTCACCGACAAGACGGCGGCCATTCTGCTCGAACCGATTCAGGGCGAGGGGGGCGTGCACGTTGCAGATCGTGAATATCTGAAGCAGGTGAGAGCCCTCTGCACAAAAAAAGACGTATTATTGATGTTCGATGAAGTGCAGACCGGAATGGGACGAACCGGAACGCTCTTTGCCTATGAGCAGTTAGGGGTACAGCCGGACGTCATGACCCTGGCGAAAGGACTGGGCGGCGGCATGCCGATCGGCGCCTGTCTCGCGATCGACTCCGTGGCCCAGGCCTTCTCCCCCGGCAGCCATGCCTCGACATTCGGCGGCAATCCGCTGGCCTGTGCGGCGGGCCTAGCCGTCTGTCGCATGTTGCTGGAGGGCCAGGTCCTCGATCATGCGCGCCGGATGGGGGAATATTTCGCAAAGGGACTATCCGATTGTCAGGCGCGACATCGGGTGGTGCGAGAGGTCCGGGGCCTTGGGCTCTTACAAGGGATTGAGCTCGACATGGAGGGGAAAGTCGTCGTGAGCGAATGTTTGGCGCGCGGCATTCTGATCAATGGAACCGGTGAACATGTCCTCCGGTTTGTCCCTCCGTTGATCATTACCGAGGTAGAAATCGATCGATTGCTCGACACGTTGACTCAGATTTTCAGTAAGCAGGCGGCGTAGGGCACCCTCGCACCGATTGGACAAGCTACGCATGATGAAGCAAACGACAAGCCAGCTGGTCGGCAAGAAGGATTTCGTCGACATTGCTGCGATCAGCAAAGTGGAGATCGAGCGTCTGTTGGCGTCGGCGGCTCAGTTGAAAGATAAGCAGCGCCGGGGGATTCCCCATCCCCTGCTTCCAGGAAAGACCTTGGGTCTGCTGTTTCAGAAGCCGTCAACGCGCACGAGAGTCTCCTTCGAGGCAGGCATGAACCAGCTGGGTGGGCATGCCCTGGTGTTGCCTATGGCCGAGATCCAGCTTTCGCGCGGGGAAAGTGTCGCGGATACGGCCCGCGTGTTGTCCCGCTATCTCGACGCCATCGTCATCCGCACCTACGACCATTCCATCGTAGAAGAATGGGCGAAGGAAGCGACGATGCCGGTGATCAATGGATTGACCGACTTGAGCCATCCCTGTCAGGCCCTTTCGGACCTCCTGACCATTCGAGAAATAAAAGGCCGGTTGAAGGGAATCAAGATCGCCTATATCGGCGATGGCAACAATGTAGCGAATTCCCTGATCGAAGCGGCGGCAAAGATGGGAATGATCATCACGTTGGGTTGTCCGGTCGGGTATCAGCCGGAGCAACATGTCGTGGATCGGGCCAGGATCGAGGCAGCCAAAACCGGCGCCGTCATCGAAATCGGGCTTGACCCCCATGTCGCAGTGAAGGAAGCGGACGTGATCTATACCGATGTGTGGATCAGTATGGGCCGCGAGCGGGAGCATGCACGACGATTGAAAGTCCTGGCGCCCTATCAAGTGAACAGCCGCCTGTTGCATCGCGCCAAACCGGATGCCATCGTGATGCATTGTTTGCCGGCCCACCGGGGGGAAGAAATCAGCGCCGAGGTGCTGGACGGTCCTCAGTCGGTCATCATCGACCAGGCAGAGAACCGGCTGCACATGCAGAAGGCTATTTTAACGAACCTACTAGGCAAGAGGAGTCGAACGAGACGATGAGTGCTGTCATGAAGAAAGTAGTGTTGGCCTATTCCGGCGGGCTCGATACCTCTGTAATCTTGAAGTGGTTGCAAGAAACCTACGATTGCGAGGTGATCGCGTTCTGTGCCGATCTTGGACAAGGCGAAGACCTGCAAGCGATCAAGGCCAAGGCGCAAAAGCTTGGCGTGAAAAAAGTCTACGTCGAGGATCTGCGCGAGACCTTCGTGAAGGACTATGTGTTTCCGATGTTGCGCGGCAATGCCGTCTACGAAGGCTGCTACCTGCTCGGGACCTCGATCGCCCGGCCCCTCATTGCGCGGCGGCAAGCTGAGATCGCGCTGAAGGAAGGGGCCGAGGCGGTGTCGCATGGCGCTACGGGAAAGGGCAACGACCAAGTGCGGTTTGAGCTGACCTATACCGCCTTGGCGCCGAATCTCAAGATCATTGCGCCTTGGCGCGAATGGACGATGGGGTCGCGGCGCGAATTGATCGAGTATGCCGATCGGCATGGCATTCCGATCACGGCGACGAAAGCCAAGCCCTACAGCATGGATCTGAATTTGTTTCATGTGAGTTATGAGGGCGGCATCTTGGAGGATCCCTGGAAGTCACCGCCGGATGAAATATTTCAAATGACGGTGTCGCCGGAGAAAGCGCCGAACAAGCCGCTTGAAGTCGAAATCGGCTATGAAGCCGGTAATCCCGTGTCGGTCGACGGGAAGAAAATGAGCCCGGCGACGTTATTGGCCCACCTCAATAAGCTGGGTGGCGCGCATGGGATCGGGCGTGTCGATTTGGTGGAGAACCGCTACGTCGGGATGAAGTCGCGCGGGGTCTATGAAACGCCGGGCGGGACGATCCTCCACGTGGCCCATCGCGGGATCGAGTCGTTGACGATGGATCGCGAGGTGCTGCATTTCAGAGATAGCTTGATTCCGCGCTTCGCCGATTTGATTTACAACGGTTACTGGTTCAGCCCGGAGCGGGAGATGATCCAGGCTTCGATCGATGTCGCGCAGCAGGATGTGACCGGCACGGCGCGGGTGAAGCTCTATAAGGGGAGCTGCACACTGGCCGGACGGAAGTCGAAGAACTCGCTCTACCGGCTCGACATCGCCACGTTTGAAGAAGATCAAGTCTATAATCAGAAAGATGCCGAGGGCTTCATTCGGCTGAACGCGTTACGGCTGAAGATCAGAGCCCAACGAAAGAAGGCCGGTATCTAATGACACGAGCAAAGGACCGCAGCTCTGTCGCATCGAAAGGCCCAAAGGCCTGGGACGGGCGGTTCACAGAGAAGACGAATCGGCTGGTGGAAGCGTTCACCGTATCGGTGGCGGTCGATCGCCGGCTCTATGCCTATGATATTCAGGGCAGCATCGCCCATTGTAAAACATTGGGGAAGGCCCGCGTCCTCACCGGAGCTGAGACCAAGGCGATCGTGCGGGGCCTGGAGTCGGTGAAAGTGGAGTTGGATCGAGGCCGTTTTCGCTTCACGCCGCAGGATGAGGACATCCACATGGCGATTGAGCGTCGGCTGACCGAATTGATCGGTCCGCTCGGCGGCAAGGTACATACGGGCCGCAGCCGTAACGATCAGGTGGCGCTCGATATCCGGCTCTATTTGCGGGATCAGCTGGGTCGGCTCGTGATGCAGTTAGAAGACTTTCAGCGTGTTTTGGTCGCAAAGGGGAAGGCCAATCGCACCGTGGCGATGCCGGGCTACACCCATCTGCAACGGGCGCAGCCGGTCTTGTTTGCCCATCATCTCTTGGCTTATGTGGAAATGATCGAACGGGATAAGGGGCGATTTCTGGATGCCTCGGCGCGCTTAAACGTCATGCCGCTAGGGTCCGGCGCCCTCGCGGGGACCAACTACCCGGTCGATCGCCTCTTCACCGCCAAGCTGTTGGGTTTTCCCGCCGTCACGCAAAACAGCCTGGATGCCGTGTCCGATCGTGACTTCATGATCGAAGTCGCCTCGGCCTTGTCGATCACGATGATGCACCTGTCCCGGTTGAGCGAAGAATTGATCCTCTGGTCATCCCAGGAGTTTCGGTTTGTCGATCTTCCCGATGCCTTCTGTACCGGCAGCAGCATGATGCCGCAGAAGAAGAATCCCGATGTGCCGGAATTGGTACGGGGCAAGACGGGGCGTGTGTATGGTCACCTCGTGAATCTGTTGACCACCCTCAAGGCGCTGCCCTTGAGTTATAACCGGGACCTCCAAGAGGATAAGCCGGCGCTCTTCGATGCGCTCGATACGGTTGCCGCGTCGGTAGAGATTTTGACGGAGCTGATGCGTCGCATGACGGTGAACCGCGACGCGTTGAATCAGGCGCTCCAGGGTGGAGGCATGCTGGCTACGGAAGTGGCGGACTACCTTGTAACCAGAGGGGTGCCCTTTCGTGAAGCCCATGCGATTACGGGGCGGTTGGTGCGGGCTTCATTGGATCAAGGCCGTGAGCTGACGGATTTCTCGCTCGAAGAGTTGCGGGAGTTTTCCTCGCGAATCGAAAAGGGTCTGTTCGCTCGGTTGACGGTTACGGCCGCAATCGATCAAAAGGCTCAGATCGGTGGAACGGCCCGAGCGCGAGTGGAGCAACGCATCAAAGAACTCGAGCGGATGCTCTCGTGAAGATGCGGACATTGAATGCGACGTCCATCGTAGCTGGTGTAATGATAGGACTGCTGGCGGCCTGCGGGGTCGTGGGGCCTCCGGTTCCCCCGGAAAATGTCGGGGTGAATGCGACGATTCAACTGCAAAAGAAGCGAGAGCTTTTGGAACTCAAACGGCGTGAGGCGGCAGCGGCAGCCGAGTCCGGTGAGCTGCCTCAGGATCCCATGCTACAGGGGCAGGATGTGAATCTTCCCCCGTTGCGACCAGTGGGAACTCGGTAATGGCGATGGCGCGATGGAGCGTGAGATCCCAGCGTGAAGCTTGTTGCCGTCTGTTCGAGGATGCGGTCGAGGCCTCATACGCGGGTTTTTCGTTCGCAAGCCGCGAACGGTTGAATAAGGATGGACAGGATGCATAACTTCGAGTATCGACAGGGCGAACTCTACTGTGAACAGGTGCCGGTCAGCCGTATCGCGGAAGAGGTTGGCACACCTTGTTATATCTATAGCTACACGACTCTCGTCCGTCATTTCCGGGCCTACGATGGGGCCTTCAAGAGCCTGCCCCATGTGATTGCGTTCGCGATGAAGTCCAATTCCAATATTGCGATCCTCCGTCTCATGGCGAAGGAGGGGAGCGGGGTGGATATCGTGTCCGGCGGGGAGCTCTTCCGGGCACTCAAGGCCGGCGTGCCTCCCTCGAAGATTGTGTTCGCGGGTGTCGGCAAGAATCACGAGGAGATTCGCGAGGCCTTGAAGGCAGACATCCTCATGTTCAACGTCGAGTCGTCGGCCGAGTTGCAGGCGATCAATGAAGTTGCGGCTTCTGTCGGAGTCAAGGCGAGAGTCGCCCTGCGGATCAATCCGGATATCGATCCGAAAACACATCCCTATATTTCGACCGGCCTCAAGAAGAGCAAGTTCGGGATCGCAGCCGATCGGGCGCTCGAAGAGTTCGCGCTGGCCTCCTCACTTGCCAACATCGATGTCGTTGGAGTGCATAAACATATCGGATCGCAGCTGACCGAGGTGACGCCGTTCGTCGAGGCCGTCAAGAAGATCGTGGCGCTGGTCGGTGCCTTGAAAGCTCAGGGCATCAACATCCGGTATGTCAATATCGGCGGCGGTCTCGGCATTACCTATTCGGACGAAACACCCCCGTTGCCGCAAGACTTAGCGGATGCCGTGTCGCCATTGCTGAAGGATTTGGGCGTGACCCTCATTATGGAGCCGGGCCGCGTCATCGTTGGCAATGCCGGCATTCTCGTGACGAAGGTCCTCTATCGGAAAGACGGCGAGGCGAAACGGTTTATTATCGTCGATGCGGCGATGAACGATCTGATCAGGCCGAGCCTGTATGGAGCCTATCACGAGATTCGTCCCGTCTCGGAGGCGGTGCTCAAGCGGCCCAAGCATAATGTGGATGTCGTCGGTCCGGTCTGTGAGTCGGGCGATTTTCTGGCGAAAGACCGGTTGCTCCCGGAGGTGAACCCTGGCGATATGCTGGCGGTGATGAGTGCGGGGGCCTATGGCTTCGTGATGGCCTCCAACTACAATTCACGCCCACGGGTGCCGGAGGTCTTGATCAAAGACGGGGAGATCCACGTTATCAAGACCAGAGAGACCTACGAGGATTTGGTGAAGGGCGAAACGATTCCGGCATTTCTCGACTGAGGAACGGGCAGGAAAGACGCATTTTTGGCGAAGGAGTCAGCATGTTTACAGGCGCATTGATTGCCATTGTCACCCCGTTCAGGAATGGGAAGGTCGACGAACGGGCCTTCGGCGATCTCATCGAATGGCAAATCGCCAATGGGACGAACGGGATTGTGCCCTGCGGCACCACCGGCGAATCCGCCACCCTGTCGCACCAGGAACATCATCGCGTGGTCGAATTGACCGTCGAGGTGGTCAATCGCCGGGTTCCCGTGATTGCCGGGACCGGCTCGAATAGCACGGCAGAGGCGGTGTCCCTCACGAAGCATGCTAAAGAGGCTGGGGCCGATGGGGCACTGATCATTACGCCGTACTACAATAAGCCGACACAAGAGGGGTTGTACCGCCATTACAAGCTCATTGCGGAGTCCGTGGATCTTCCGCAGATTCTGTATAACATTCCAGGCAGGACCGGTGTGAACATGCTGCCGGCTACAGTGGCCAGGCTTTGCGGGCTACGGAGCATCGTCGGAATCAAAGAGGGGAGCGGGTCTGTCCAGCAGGCCTCTGAGATCGCGAGTATGTGCGGCGATCGGATGACGGTGTTGGCCGGCGACGATGCCTTGACGTTGCCCATGATGGCAGTCGGAGGGAAAGGCGTCATTAGTGTGACGTCGAACGTCGCCCCACTCCAGATGGCGCAGTTGGTCAAGGCCTTCCTGAGCGGACAGGTTGAGGAGGCACGAAAGATTCATTTCGCCCTGTCGCCGCTCTTTACCGCGCTCTTCTACGAGACCAATCCGATTCCAGTTAAAACTGCGCTGGGAATGATGGGGAAAATTGATCCGGAGTTGCGTTTACCGCTCTGTGAGATGGCAACTGACACGAAGAACCAATTGACCAGGGCTTTAAAGGATGCAGGCCTCATTTAGCCGGGCTCGCTCCGGTACAGGTAATAATTCTATGACGAACGTGATTGTGGCAGGGGCTGCCGGGCGCATGGGCTGTCGGCTGGTTGCGTTGATTAAAGACTCGAATGTGCTGACGCTAGCCGGTGCGATCGAAGGGAAGGGCCATGGCGCGTTGGGCGCCGATGCCGGGGAGACGGCAGGCTGCGGCCGCGCGGCTGTTCCGATTACCGACGATCTATCCGCGTTGCTGAGTCGAGGCGAAGTGGTCGTCGATTTCTCCTCCCCTGAAGCTACGCTGCATCATTTACGCACGGTGGCGCAACATCGGCGGGCCATGGTGATCGGCACGACAGGGTTTTCCCCCTCCCAGCTCGAAGAGCTGAAGTTGCTCGTCAGCCAGGTTCCCTGCGTGATGTCGCCCAACATGAGTGTGGGCGTCAATCTGATCTATAAGGTTATCAGCGAGATGGCGAAGACGCTGGGGGATGAATACGATATCGAGGTGATCGAGGCCCATCACCGTCTCAAGAAAGATGCGCCGAGCGGCACGGCGCTCAAGATTGCGGAAGTCTTGGCGAACGCGGTGAATCGCGACCTCGATCAGGTCGGCGTCTATGCCAGAAAAGGTCTCATCGGGGAACGGAAAAAAGGCGAGATCGGCATTCAAACGATTCGTGCCGGGGACATCGTCGGCGACCATACGATTCTTTTCGGCGGGATGGGGGAGCGCATCGAAGTCACACACCGAGCGAGCAGCCGAGATACCTTTGCAGGGGGCGCCTTGCGGGCCGCGCAGTGGGTGGTTCGGCAGCCTCCAGGCCTCTACGACATGATGGATGTGCTGAGTCTTCGGTAGCGCGTCTCTGCCTGGCTTGCCATCTGGAAAACCCTGAGCCTGTGAGAGCTGAAGGGGCACCAGATTCTAGATATCTGAGAAGCTTGAGGGCTGACCTGTTGAACTCGTACGATCAGGGGCCGATGAATGGGTTCGCGGGCGGAAGTGTGACGTCACGAACTACCGGCAGACCTTTTCACGGTCCCACGTGTTTGTGGGCATGAGGTCAGTGGTGTTTCGTTTGGCAACTGCTGCAGATAGCCGGGCATAAATTTCCTGGGCTGAGTCCGTCCAATCAGGATTGAGCGGAGTCCCACGAAAGGCAGCTTCAGCTGCCTTATGCTCGTCGTACGTGAGCGGTTTCGCTGTCATAGCGCGGACTAATGTCGTGCGGTAATAGGCAGAGGTTCCTGGCCCGCTGATTTCCGACGGCCACAGTTCAAACATGCATACACTGTGATCGCAAGTCCTGCGTTCAGATCCACTGCCCGTTCCGGTAACATCGCCCCGCGGCATTTATCGCAAGTCGTCATGTTATTACTCTAGCATTCTATGAAATGGAAGCATATCCATCTGAAGTACTGGGTCTTCTGGGGAAATAGGCCCTTTTGCGCTGGTCTGGCTGGGCCGTTTGAGCAAATGATTGGAGTGGGAATCTGTTGGCTTTTCAACTAGAACCGTATAGGGAGTCCTTGACAGGGGTAATGCTGTCCCATAGGATTGTGGTCTCACGAAGAGACCACCACTATGTATAGAATTATCATCATTCTCGGACTCCTCACCGTATTATATTTTCTTCTCCGCCGGGCTCTCCGAGAGTTCAAGGGACAGGGCCAGCCAGAGCAGCTTCCTCCCGGCAAGAATCACATGGTGCAGGATCCTGTGTGCCGGGTGTTTGTTCCAAGGGGAGAGGCGATCACGGAAGATATTGGAGGCCAGACCTATTACTTTTGTAGTCGCACCTGTGCGCACAAGTTTCAGGAACAGCTCGCCGGTTAACAGCCTGAATAGTCGTAGTCGGCGAGTTTTTCTTCCTTGTCGAACTTCAGCGTGATTTGGCATTGGTTGGGCGTGAAATTAAAAAGGGGGAGGCCCGACTTTCCGCCAGCGATGCGATAGTAGGTCCATGCTTCTCCCCCAAAAAACCTAGGGGCCTTGCCGCTGGGCGTTCCCCAGTTCTTTTCAAACCAGGCCTTGTCTTTTCCTTGAAGCTCAGCCGGTTTGAGAGACTGTTCCAGATAGGGATTGCTCCCGCCGCAGGCGGTCAGAAGCAGGCACATCGCGAGTAGCCAGGCAGATCGTCTCATAGGAGGTCTCCTCGTCGTATACTGTGGCCAACGTATTAGGTGGCAAGCGGTTGACGATCGAATCTTAACTGTCAGGTAGAAACCTGTCAAACGAGGCGATAGGGCGGGGGCGAGCCATCGTTCGAGTTCTGCATGAAATAACCGATAACGATGTGAGAAAATGGTTCTCACATCCCGATACGAAAGGACGAACCCATGAAATTTTTTCTTGATACCGCCAACGTCAAAGAAATCCAGGAGGCGGCCAGCCTGGGACTGCTCGACGGAGTGACCACGAACCCCTCGCTCGTGGCCAAGGAGGGCCGCAGCTTCAAGGAAATGCTGATCGAGATCTGCAATATCGTGGATGGGCCGATCAGCGCAGAGGTCGTCAGCCTTGAAGCCGATGCCATGGTGAAGGAAGGGAAAGAACTCGCAAAGATCCATAAGAATATCGTGGTGAAGGTGCCGTTGATTGCGGAGGGGCTGAAGGCCACCAAACGATTGGCCGCCGAGGGGATCAAGGTGAATGTCACATTGTGTTTCTCACCAACCCAAGCGCTTCTCGCTGCAAAAGCCGGTGCCTGGTGCGTGTCTCCCTTCATCGGTCGGCTTGACGACATCAGTTCAAACGGGATGGAGCTGATCCGTCAGATCCTGACCATCTATCGCAATTACGATTATAAGACCCAGGTGCTGGTGGCCAGTGTGCGCCATCCTCAGCATGTGGTTGAGGCGGCGCTGGTCGGTGGGCATATCTGCACGATGCCCTTTTCGATCTTTCAGCAGATGGTGAAGCATCCCTTGACCGATATCGGGCTCAAGAAGTTCTTGGCGGACTGGGAAGCCCAAGCGAAGAAGTAACATCCAGCAGGATGCTGAAAAAGTCCGCCAGCATCGTGCTTGCCTCGAACGCATCCTCAACGTAGCCGGGGGCTACGTCTCCGGTGTTTTCGTCGGCTGCGGCCTTGCTGGACGGCCATTGTGAGCATCCAGCGGAGCACACTGCTTAGGACTTGTCGGTTTGTGCGCCTGTTGATTCCGTGAGTCTCTGACGGGCCGTTGAGAAGATGTGGTGAAACATCGGTCTGGTCAGGAGGCCGGTAAAGGTGTTCTGCTGGCTTGGATGGTATGAGCCGATCAGCGTCACGCCCCATGGGAGGACCTGGACGATGCCATGGGAAAATTTCGGGAGTGGCGAGGGCAACGTCATCCCCTCCTCGCGGCAGGCTCTCAAGTAGTGATCGAACGCAATCTTGCCCAATGCGACCACCACTCGGATCTTTCCTAACAATCGGAGTTCTTCCCTCAAATAGGGGCGGCAAGCCGTGAACTCTTGTGGCGTCGGCTTATTGTCAGGCGGCGCGCAACGGACGGTGGCGCCAATATAACAATCCGAGAGCGTGAGCCCATCGTCCCGGTGATGAGAGCCGGGCTGGTTCGCAAACCCGAATCGGTGCAAGGCATCGTAGAGCCAGTCACCGCTGCGATCGCCGGTGAAGACCCGTCCGGTTCGGTTACCGCCATGCGCTGCCGGGGCGAGCCCAAGTATATAGAGGCGGGCCTGCGCATCTCCGAATCCAGGAACCGGACGTCCCCAATAGGTCCAGTCCTCAAACTGCTTTCGTTTTTCTGATGCAACGGCTTCCCGATAGGTGACGAGCCGTGGACAGGCGGTACAGTGGATGATGCGATCGTTGAGGAGAGTCAGTGCACGCATAGGTCGAGAGAGTCTAACACGAATCCGAAAGTCGATGATGCTTGCCGGTCCCAACCCGTGCTGTTAGCATACGCACTCGACTCAGGATCGTTCACCGTATCGAGGAGGCAGGATTGGCATGAGGACGTGGCTTCAACGGGCATTGGTGTTCAGCGGATTGTGGATCGCCGTCACGCTTCCGATTCCGACAGGAGCGCAACCGCAACCGGAACATCCTGAAGTCAAAGACAGTACATCTCGATCTGGAGCGAAGGGGGAGCCAGAGCGTGACCCCGTGCTGCTCGATCTCCTCGAAAACTCAAATGAACCGGAGGGTCGCCTGGTCATCCTGCCGGAGATCAAGCGCGAAGGTGCGGAGCGTTATTTCCTCAGTTCATTCAAGTTGCCTGAGAAGCTGACCTTCGCAGGCATGCCGGTCCCGCTCGATAACTGGCAGGTGCGTGAACGCATCGAATATGAGTTCTATCAGTTCTTGGAAGATCAGGGCGAAAGCATCATCCTGGCCAAACGTACTGGACGCTGTTTCCCCCCAGCCGAAAAGCAGTTGGCGGATGCCGGCCTGCCGGACGATCTCAAGTATATGTTGCTCGTCGAGAGCAAGTGTGTGGCCGCGGCCTACTCGAAGGCAAAAGCGTCAGGGCCCTGGCAGTTCATTCCCTCCACCGGGCTGCGGTACGCGCTCAAGAGCGATGCCGTTCGCGACGATCGCCGCAATTTAGAAATGTCGACGGAAGCGGCGGTGAAGTATTTGCGCTATCTGAAAGACTTCAAGCAGAACGATTGGTTCATGGCCATGGCCTCCTACAATGCCGGTGAAGAACGGGTTCGCCGGCTCTTGAAGGAACAGAATATTACCGATTATTGGAAGATGCATGGGCCGCGGGAAACGATGCGGTACGTTCCCCGAATCATCGCCGCCAAAGAAATTTACTCGCAGCCGGAGAAGTATCTGGGTTTGAGCAAAAAAGATCTCTACATGCCGATGGAAACCGAAACGGTGACCATCAACGTGAAGGATGCTCAGCGAGCCCTCACCTCGATTGCCGAGGAGTACGGAACCTACTTCTTGGAACTCAAGATGCTGAACCCAGAATTCAAAAAGGATGTGTTGCCAAAGGGCACGTATCAGATGAAGGTCCCGCGGCAGACTTGTCCGACTCGTTGTTTCAAGCAGGACAAAAATCCCTAACGCGCAGGATGCTGAAAAAGTTCGCCAGCTTCGTTCTCGCATCGTTCAGAGCCTCAACGGGGACCCGGCCGCCTCACCACTCAGCGGCGCGCACAAACGTGGTGCTTCTTATTCGTCGCACCGTGCGCCCCAGAGGGTACGCTTCGGCTCTTCACTCGCTGCGGCCTTGCTGGACGAACATTTTGAGCATCCTGCGGACGAACATAATGTTGTGCTCTTCTAGCTTGTCGCCAGCGTGATGCAGATTCCTTCCTCTCCTATCCGGCCATTACTCAAGAAACTCATCGTCCGAGGACTGAAGGCAGTCGATGCCCGTATGGCGGTCGACCGTGCGATCACCATGAAGGGCGATCAGCTGATCGTCGGCCGACGCCGGTACGACCTGAACCGCTATGAGCGGGTCGTCGTGGTCGGAGCCGGGAAAGCCGCGGCTCCTATGGCTCGTGCGCTGGAACAGCGACTGGGCCGTTGGCTGGACAAAGGGTTTGTTGTAGTGAAGCATGGCCATGTTAGTCCAACGAAACGGATCGAGATCGCCGAAGCTGGCCACCCGGTACCAGATCGATCTGGTCTGTGGGCGTCCGCCAAGCTCTGTGCCATGGTGGGAGGACTGAGCAGGCACGATCTCTTGATCGTACTCCTATCTGGTGGTGCCTCCAGTTTATTGCCGGCGCCGGTTGCAGGAATTACGTTAGCCGACAAGCAACGGACCACGGAGAGCCTGTTGCGATGTGGCGCGACCATCCAAGAGATGAATACCGTTCGGAAGCATCTCTCGCGCATCAAGGGTGGACGGCTTGCCGCGTTGACGCAGGCTACCGTGGTGACGCTGATCCTGTCCGATGTGCTGGGGGACGATCTCAGTTCCATTGCGTCGGGGCCGACAGTTCCAGACCAGACGACCTATCAAGATGCTGTCGCAATTTTGAAGCGTTATCGGATCTGGATGGCGACTCCTCAACGAGTGCGCCAGCATCTCACGCGGGGATGTCAGGGACTCGAAATCGAAACTCCGAAGCCAGGCTCCTCCCTCTTTCGTCGAGTCCAGCATCATCTCGTCGGGAATAACGCAGCGGCCATTGCAGCGGTCGCTCGCGCAGCCAGGCAGGCAGGTCTGCGAACCCTCGTGCCGACAGCAGCCGTCACTGGCGAGGCCAGTGAGGCGGGGAGACAGTTTGGCGCTATGGGGAGAAACATGTTGTGCGAGGGAAAACCACTTCAGCGGCCTTGCTGTGTCGTGGCCGGTGGTGAAACGACCGTGACCCTGACGGGAAATGGAACAGGCGGCCGAGCACAGGAATTCGCCGCTGCCGCAGCGCTGGAGATTGCCGGTCTGGCCAAGGTATGGGTGGTCGCGATTGGCACAGATGGGACAGACGGTCCGACCGATGCAGCTGGAGCAGTTGTCGACGGTGATACCCTGGCGCTTGCGCAAGGTCTCTCGGTGGATCTCCCCCGTGCGTTGAAACGCCACAACACCTATCCTGCGTTGAAGAAGCTCAAGCAGCTCATCGTCACCGGTCCCACCGGCACGAATGTGAATGACCTTTACCTCCTCCTCCTCCTGTAGGTAGTATCCGCTCCAATGGATCGCCCGCGTTTCCTTCCCTTGGCCGCCTGCATTGAACCCGCTCTTGTCGGGGGGAAAGCTGTAGGCCTGGCTCGACTCATCGCCGGAGGATTTGCGGTTCCCTCTGGATTCTGTGTGACGACGGAGGCCTATGCTCATGCGCTTCGCGTGACGGGCTTTTCTCCAGCCATACAGTGGCAGGCCGCCCTGCATGCCTCCGGGGCCGAACGACAACGAATCCTGTCCCATTGTCACACCATCATTCAGGACTTCGACATCGGTGACCTGACGGCTCAGATCGCCGAACAGCTGCGAGGTCTTCATCTCACGTCGTCGGGGTTGTGGGCCGTCAGGTCGTCGGCAACGAACGAGGACGGCGTGCATGCTAGTTTTGCTGGAGTCTACCGCACGCGCCTTGGTATCCCACCGGGGGAGATCGGCTCTGCGGTGAAGGAGCTGTGGCTTTCGATCTGGGATGCGCGGGTGTTGAATTATCATGAGCGGTCTGGATTGAGTGGCGCACCTCCTGCGATGGCCGTCGTGGTTCAACCGATGCTCGACGCCTGTGCCGCCGGCGTCGCCTACTCCATCCATCCTCTCACAGGACGAGCGACTCAGGTGGCGATCAATGCGGTTGCGGGGCTTGCGGCAGCGCTTGTGGATGGACGTGCCACACCGGACCAGTATGTGGTCGAGATGGCAGATACAGGTCAACCCTTGCAGATTCATGAAAGAACGATCACTCGACAGAGTCAGGCCTTGCGGGTGACCGAACAAGGCCTTCTCGACGTGCCGCTGTCGAAGGCTGATGCAGACAGCGGCACATTGTCGGACGACCAAATATTCGAATTGGCCAGCAGGGCCAAACAGATTGAACAATCATTCGGCTATCCGGTGGATCTCGAATGGCTTTTCGATGATCAGGGGCTTTGGCTACTCCAAGCACGTCCCATCTCGGGGCCGATCCGCCCCTCGCAGCTGACCAACGATGACTGCGAATGGTCCCGCGCCAACTTTAAGGAAACCCTGCCGGAGCTGCCGAGCCCGCTCGGCCTGTCGTTTCTCGAACTCTTCATGGAACGGTACATCATTGCCCACTACCGGCGTCTGGGCTGCCTGATACCCGAAGGGATTTCATCGGTCCGCACGTTCCAGGGACGGCCCTACATCAATATGACGCTGTTCCATTCCTTCGTGGTGCAACTGCGAGGAGATCCCTCCTTGTTGGCGGAGCAGATGGGAGGCGAAAGCCTTGCGAGGGTGCCGGAGGCTTGTCCGCTGGGGTGGCCGGCGTTTGTCCGTGCCGGCCTGGTGATGATGGGGGAGATGCGAAAGGCTGAGCGCTATGGGCCAGCCTGGTTCGCCGATATGAAAGCGATGGCAGCAGAGCACCATACCGATCGGCTTCGTTCCCTCTCAGGCGAAGAGATCGCCCGGCGCCTCGATGCTATTGGGCAATGGCTGGATGAACATGAACTGACGTTCGGCATTGCGGGAGGAGTGTCGCAATGTCTGCAGGCGTTAGGCGTCGTGCTGCCTCGCTGGCTGGGCAAAGACTGGAGAGCCTTGCTGAACGGGGCATTGCAGGGTCAGTCGGCGGTGATTAGCGCGCAACAGATTGTTCGTTTGGCGGAAATGGCGGAGACCATTCGGCGCGATTCTGCAATGCGATCCTTGTTCACCGCAGAGGAATGGGACCCGGTTGACGTTCATCGTCGGCTTCAGGGGACCGACGTGCTTCGTGCCTTCGACCGGTATCTCGAAGATTATGGGCATCGAGGAGTCGGCGAGTCGGACGTTATGTCGCCGCGGTTTGCAGACCGGCCTGAATTGTTGCTGGCGATATTGCGCACACAATTACTGGCTCAAACCGCGGTGACCCCGTCCGACATTCTTCAGCGACAAGCAGAGGTGCGAATACGAGCGCTGGGTGAGATTCGTGCCAGGTCCGGGTGGCGTCTCCATCGGTGGGCGATCTTTTCCTGGTGGTATCGTCGGCTCTGCCGGTTCTTTGCCCTGCGCGAGGCGAACCGGCACCATCTGATGTATTACTCGGCTGCGGTACGGAGTCTCTTGCTGCGGCTTGGCGAATGTGTAGTTGAGCAGGGGCTGCTCTCGTCACGTGAAGACCTGTTCTATCTTACCGTCGACGATCGAGCAGACCTGTTAGCCGGCGGTTCGCGCGATTGGCAAGGGCTGATTGAAACTCGACGGGCGGAGCGCGAACGATTCACGAACGCGAGCGTGCCGGACACGATCAGGGATTGGCGCGCAGCGCTCAGCGGCTCGGATAGGGTTTTGGCCGTGGCATCGAAGGGGGCCCTTCATGGTACTCCCATCAGTGGAGGAGCGGTTGTGGGACCGGTTCGCCTTGTCCGATCGATGGAGGACTGGAGCCGAGTCGGGCGAGGTGATATTCTTGTGGTGTCGGTGATCGATCCAGGCCTGGCACCCTTGTTCGGCATCGCAGCTGGGCTGATTGCCGAAATGGGCGGGACCTTATCGCATGGGGCCATCATTGCCCGGGAATACGGATTGCCGGCGGTTGCGAATGTGCCGGGCCTTCTCGCCAGATTGAAAGACGGCGATGTTGTTAGTCTGGATGCGGAGCGGGGTGAAGTTGTTATTCAGGAGCGAGGGCATAAGGCGACGCCGTAGGGCCGAACATCCCTGGTAGTGCGACCTTGACACGTTGAGCAGTGTTTACGTACCCTTCAGAAAATTCATCCTCTCAGCAACATTCAACAGCTTGGTTCAATATGGGTCGGCGGCAATGATATTGATGGTCACCCATGATTGATGGCACAGCGGTTGGCCTGGGAATGTTCGTTGGCGCGATCCTCGGTGCGTTGATCGCCGGGTTCTGGATTGCGTCCCGCGTCCGTGCGAGCCTGCAGGCACAGTTGCTGGCCATCGGTGAACGGGCACAGCGGGCCGAAGCCTTGGCGGACGAATTGCGCCGACAGGCAGAACAAGATCGTCTTGATCTTGATCGTATCAGGCAGGATCTTTCCGAGGCCTCTCGCGCCCGTGCGGTGGCGGAGACCAGAGCGGCCGAGGCGGCGCTCCACCTCAACGAACAAAAGACTCTGCTGGGCCAGGCCCGACAGGAGCTGGCCGAGACGTTCCAAGCCCTCTCCGGCGAAGCCCTCAAACAGAATAACGAAGCCTTTCTCAATCTTGCTCGCAGTTCGTTCGAAACATTGCAAGCTGAGGCCAAGGGCGATCTCGCTCAACGGCAACAGGCGATCGATAGCCTGGTCCAGCCGCTGCAAGATTCGTTGCACCGCTACGACGACCAGCTCCGGCAGCTGGAGCAATCCAGGCAAGCGGCCTATGGAGGCCTCGATCAACATCTCAAGCTCCTGGCAGAATCGCAGCAGAAGTTGCAATCGGAGACCGGCAACCTCGTAAAAGCGCTTCGCGCCCCGGCCGTCCGCGGCCAATGGGGGGAGATCACGCTCAAGCGTGTGGCCGAGTTATCCGGCATGGTTGCGCATTGCGACTTCTTCGAGCAGGAATCGATTACGGTCGACGGCAGTCGGCTCCGTCCCGACATGGTGGTGCAATTGCCGGGTGGCCGGCAGATCATCGTGGATGCCAAGACGGTGTTGGCAGGTTATCTGGACGCGCATGAAGCGCCGACCGAGGAGCTGCGCCTGGAGGGCATGCGCCGTCATGCCGCCCAAGTGCGGTCGCGGATGGACGAGTTGAGCGTGAAAGCCTATTGGAATCAATTCGCGCAGGCGCCTGAATTTGTCGTGTTATTTCTTCCAGGCGAACAATTTCTCGGCGCTGCGCTCGAACATGATCCACGGTTGATTGAAGACGGGTTTCTCCGAAGCGTCGTGCTGGCGACTCCCACGACGCTCATGGCGCTGTTGCGGGCGGTCGCCTACGGCTGGCGGCAGGAACGTATGACCGAACATGCCGAGGAGGCCGGACGGTTGGGGAAGGATCTCTACGAGCGGATGGCCGTGCTGACCGAGCACTTGAACGATGTCGGGCAGGCCCTCGGGAAGAGCGTCCTGGCCTACAATAAGGCGGTCGGGTCGCTGGAAACGAGGATCTTGCCGGCCGCTCGCCGGTTCAAGGAGCTTGGCGTGTCGTCGGAGAAAGAGATCCCGTTGTTGGACCCCGTGGAACTGGTTTCACGCAAGGCGTTACCCTTTGAGCATGAATGAGGAGTGCCTGATGGCAGACGAACAGGGGATGGTCGAAGCCTTTCACCGGAATTTCGATATCGTCGTCAGTCCGGTTCCGACGATTGTCGATGGGCGGACGCGCGAACTACGTGTCCGGCTCATTCAAGAAGAATTCGACGAGTTGAAAGAGGCGCTCGCCTCTGACGACCTGTCGTCCATTGCGAAGGAGATGGCCGATCTCCTCTATGTCGTCTACGGCACGGCGGTGTCGTACGGCATCGAGATGCAACCGGTCTTTCAAGAAGTGCACCGATCCAACATGAGCAAGGTCGGCGGGTATAAGCGTGAAGATGGGAAATGGGTCAAGCCGGCGACGTACTCGCCCGCCTCCATCGAACCCATTCTCGCCGAGCAAATGACGGCGCGCCAGGAGGCTCGTTCCGCCTCATGAGAGAGCTGCATTGTCCTATTTGCGGGGCCTCATTCGTCCGCGTGACCTACCGGGAGGGCATGCGCGAACGTCTCTTGGGCCGCGTGAATGTATTTCCGTTTCGATGTCAGCTCTGCACCAAGCGTTTTCGCGCCTACTATGCCGGTGCACGGTACAACACCCAGTCGTTCGATCGTCGGCAGTACGCGCGTCTTCCGGCCTCCATCGAGGTGCAAGTGCTCGACAGCCATCAGTCGATGACCAACCGCATTACCGACATTTCGATGGATGGGTGTACTTTGCAGACGACGGGATTTCAGAAAGGAGCCTTCATCGAATTGCTGTTGAAGCCTACGGTGGAGGACGACGCGATCTATATTGAGACGGCGATGGTCTGTTCCGTTCACCCCTCCTCGACGGGCATTCGGTTCCTGGAGGTCCCATCGGACCAGCACCAACGTCTGGGCAAGGTGGTGCTCGGACTCTTAGTCGGTCAAGGTCTCGATCCGAGGCTCAATGCCTAGCAAGATTCTTTTTCCCCGGCAGGTGTATCAGGAGATTGTCGATCAAGCGGATCGTTCCGATCCGGATGGCACCCAAGATCACGGCACGATGGGTGAATCTAGTTAGAGGCTCCAGGCTGTCGGGATCGCAGACGGCCAGGTATTCGACGTGAATGCCCGATGCCTGTTCGATCGTCTTCCGCATGCTCCGTTCAATCGCCGTCCTATTCTTCATGCCCCCTTCGATAGCCTGTTTGCCTGCTCGAAGTGCCCGAAAGAGCGATGTCGCGATCATCCGTTCTTCGGCATTGAGATAGATGTTGCGTGAACTCATGGCCAGCCCATCCGCTTCTCTGACCGTCTGGCGTACCTCGATCGCCACACCGAGATTGAGGTCCTTCACCAGTTGCCGAACCAGCGCAGCCTGCTGATAGTCCTTTTGGCCGAACAGGGCGAGATGGGGGAGGACCATTCCGAAGAGTTTCGTCACTACCGTAGCGACACCGGGAAAGTGATGGGGTCTGGCCTCCCCTTCCCATCGATGCGCAATCTCCGGCACGGTTACGATCGTTTGAAAACCCTCGGGATACATCACCTCGGCTGTTGGCTCGAAGCAGACGTCCACCCCTTCTTCGCGGCACAGTGCCCGATCCTTGGCGATCGGGCGAGGATAACGCGTGAGGTCTTCGCGCGGGCCAAACTGCGTCGGGTTCACAAAAATACTCACCACGAGTGCATCGCAACGGAGTCGTGCCGCCCGGATGAGCGCACGGTGGCCGTCATGCAACGCGCCCATCGTGGGAACGAATCCGATGATGATGCCGTCCCGGCGCAATCGTTCGCTCCACGATGTCATGGAGCGGATGGTGCGAATAATCTTCATGGGCCTGGGGGTTGGCTGCACGCAGGGCGTGAACCATAACGGGTCGAGGGCTGGGGAAACAGGAGGCGGACTTCCGGCTGCTTCTCCGCCTCGGCGAGCAATTGGCTAATCGTACGTTGGCGCACCGGATGGATGAACAGCGGATCGAGTTCGCTTAAGGGCATAAGGACGAACCGGCGATGGTGCATGCGTGGATGTGGCACCACGAGACCCGGCTCATCGATCGTCAGCTGTCCGTAGAACAGGATGTCCAGATCGATCGTTCTGGGGCCGGATCGAAGATCCTCGTCCCGACCCAGCGCACGCTCGATCTCCCGGAGGATGCCGAGCAGGCTTTTCGGTGCGATATCCGTTTCAATCTGGACCACGCCGTTTAAGAACCATCCGTCCCCCGGCTGGGCATGATCCTGCACTGGCTCTGTCTCGTAGAGCATCGATACCCCGAGGAGCTGTGAGTGCGGTAAGAGGCTCAGCAGGGTCACGGCACGATCGCAGAAATCGAGCCGATCGCCGACATTCGAGCCAAACCCGATGAACACCGTCTCGCGTCCCATCTTTTCTTACTCTCTACGGCAGGATGATCGTGGCGCACCGTGAGACGAGGTGCCGGGGCGAGGGGCGACTGCACGCGTCGAACGAGCACCGCTTCATCGTGCGCGTTCCGCGAGCAAGCCGTCGCCTCGGCATCTCGTCCCTAGCCTAGAATCCTACTTTTCTAATCCGCTCCACCGCTTCCGCTAATCGTTCTTTCGTCGTGCAGACGGTCATCCTGATATACCCTTCGCCCGGCGCGCCGAAGCCGTTGCCCGGTGTCGTGACGATGCCGGCCTTTTCCAGCAAATGAGCCGTAAAGGAGGCGGAAGTGTAGCCCTTCGGCACCGTGACCCAGATATAAAACGCGGCCGGTGGTGGATCGACTTCGAGGCCCAGACTCTTCAGTCCAGGCACCAAAGTATCGCGCCGCTCCTGATAGATCTTCCGTAGGCCGTCCGTGACGGAATCATCCAATCCCAACGCCGTGATCCCTGCGGCTTGCACCGCCTCGAATACGCCGGAGTCCAGCTGGCTCTTGACCTTGCCGAGGCCCGCTAAGACGTCTTTATTGCCGACGACGAAGCCGATGCGCCAGCCCGTCATATTGTAGGTCTTCGAGAGCGAGTGGAACTCCACGCCGACATCCTTGGCTCCATCGATTTCCATGAAGCTGACAGGAGGTTTGCCGTCGTAATAAATTTCCGAGTAGGCCGCATCGTGGCAGACGATCACCTGGTTCTCTTGCGCAAACTCGATCACGCGTTTGAAGTAGTCCTTGGTCATGATGACCGACGTGGGATTGTTCGGCGAATTCAGCCACATCAGCTTGGCCTTTTTCGCCACGTCCTTGGGGATCGCGTTCAAGTCAGGCAGGAAACCGTTGGCCTTCGTCAGTGGCATGAGGTGCGAGATGCCGCCGCAAAAGCTGGTACCGACCGGATAGACCGGATAGCCGGGGCTCGGGACCAGGACGATATCGCCCGGATCGACAAATGCCAAGTGAATATGTCCGATCCCTTCCTTCGAGCCGATCAGGGTCAGCACTTCGTCGGCAGGGTTCAGCGTCACGTTGAACCGGCGCTTATACCAGTCGGCCACGGCTGTCCGGAACGACAGCATCCCTTCGTAGGAGGGATATTGATGGTGCTTGGGGTTCTTGGCCGCCAGGGCGAGGCTTTCGATAATCGGAGCCGGTGTCGGCAAGTCAGGATCGCCGATGCCGAGGTTGATGATATCGACGCCCTTGGCAATCGCCGCCTGTTTCATCTTGTCGATAGCGGCGAACAGATAGGGAGGCAGTGTTTTAATTCTGGTTGCGACTTCAATTGGGAATCCGGCCATGGTGCAGAATGCTCCTTTTCTAGAATGAAGCCCGTTGAGGGCGCGGCGGAGCCCCTAGGCTACTTCAGGGACGAGGCGGTAATCAACGTGTGGAATGGATGAGATGATCGATCAAACGATCGGCGATTTGGTGCGACAGCCACATGTGGGGGAGAAACCCCATCAAGGCCTTCGTCGCGGTTAATTGTGCCTGCGCAAGATCCGGGGCACAGTGCTGACAGAGCGCGTCGATCCCGTCCGTCTCTATCTCTAGATGAAACAGCAATCCGTAGGCATGGGGCCCATAGCGGAAGGCTTGCAACGGCGCCATCTCCGAACCGGCCAGCGCCACACAATCTGGCGGCAAGTCGAAGATCTCCCCGTGCCATTCGAAGACCGAGAGGGATTCGGGAAACATGCCGAGCACCGGGTCCTGTTTCCCCTCTTCGGTGAGCTGGATCCGCGTTTTGCCGATTTCGAGCGCCTTACCGGGTCGTACCGTTGCGCCCAGTGCTTTCGCCATGAACTGACTGCCGAGGCACACGCCGATGACAGGTATGCCGGCGAGCAGGGCGGAGCGAATAAATGCGGTCTCCTCGGCGATCCATGGATCGGGATCGTTCACTGACATTGGCCCACCCATAATGATCAAGAGGTCGCCAGGGTTCGTGGGGAGGCCATCATGTGGTACAAGGCAATCGTCGAGCGAGTAGCCGTGGTTGGCCAACGAGGTTGCGAAGGCCCCTGGACCTTCAAACGGCACATGTTTCAGGCAGACCGCGCGCATGGGCACCTTTCAGGCATCGGCTAGACGTTCAACGCCCTGAGCATTATCCTGATTGGAGAGTTGGTTCAAGCGAAATGATTCCTGGGCCTGTCGATGTTTGTCGCCACTTGTTTATCCCACTTCATCCTTCCGGCCATGTGACCGACAAGGAGATATGGAGAATGTTATCGAGACGGCTATTCCTGAGTCTGCCGGCATGTTTCCGGCTTTCGGCACAGGCGCCCCCTCTTGTTATACATTTCGCCAACGGCTGCGCTCAGGGTACCACGCGTTCTGGTATCGGCTCGGGGAGGGCCTTCGCTGGTCACGCGGGATCTATCGAGAGCGGCCGGCCGCCCAATTGTCTGCGCTTGCCGATGGCCAACAAGCGAGAATTGCCGTTCTGAGACGCAAATTTACCGTGCGATTCGAACGATACTGTGAGGAGCAGACCGCTCTGAAGAGTTACGAGTACCTCGATATCTTGAATCAAGCCTGGACGGCATGGGGACAGCCTCGTCCCGCAGCGGTTGTCGTGCATGACGTGGGCTCAAGCAATTTCTGGTACGCGCGTGTCCTCCAGTCGTTCTTCCATCCTTCCTCGCTGACCGGCGTGGAAGTGGAGGGCTATCGCATCTATGCCAACGGGTATAGCCGTTGGGACTATGCACAGGGCTATGTCCAGGGGCTCCCGCAGACCAGTTTTGTCGTCTCAAGTTATGCGCAGTACGATCAGCAGGCCGATGTGGTGACGGCCTGGTATCCGTTCGTCACACCGGCGCCGGTCTTGGCCTGGCGGCTTCCACTTACCCTGTTGACGCCGCATGCTATTTTTTCTCGAATCGCGTCGAATCTGACCGCCACCGGCTTGTTTGTCATGGTGAATCAAGGGGCAGAAGAAGCCGCTATCGCGGCGACTCTCTGTCGAGCTGCGGGTCTGGATCAGCGCTGGTCCTATGAAGTACCCACCACGATTCGGTCTCGACCGCAGCGTCCCGTCGTATCCTGGTGGAGTCCGATCAGCAAGCGCTAGCCGTTTCTCCTTCCGTTTTGCTACAACTACCCCCGATACTCCCGACGCATTCGACTCTCAATGTGATGTGTTGAGTCTCTGTCCCCTGCCTGGCATAACCAGTATGGCCCAAACGTTGACGAAGGTTGGGATAGACGCCCGCGCTCCCAAGAATTATACTGGGCACACGATGGTCTCTTTGCAGGGCTCGTAAGGAATATGGCAATTCAGATCGACGAACAGCAACAGACGCAGCTGGAGCTGGAGGGTTTGCGGCGAACGTTGCAATGGACAGCGATCCAGCAAGAACAACTGTTGAATCGGTTAGACCTGCTCCGGCTGGAGAATGCCCGCCTGCAGGATCGTGTGGAAGAGTTGGTGCGTCAGGTTGAAGGGCTCAAGCAGCAACAGCCCCTCTTCTAGCCTGACAGGCTGCTGAAAATGCCCGCTAGCTTCGTTCTCGGTTCGCAAACATCCTCAACGTACCCCAAGGGTACGCCTCCGGTCTTTGCTCTCCTTGCGGCCTCGCTATCGGAACATTTTGAGCAGCCTGCAAACCTTGGTGCATCTTGGTTGATTGGATTTCCTGAGCATCCTTCGAGAGTTTCGCAAGCCATAATCCTATGAAATATCAAGTGGTGAATATCGAGGATGTGCGATGGCTCATTGGCCACACCGGCGGGTTTCGCGGCGGCTATGTGACGGACGTGCAGGTATCGAAGCGGCGGTTGCTGGATGAAGCTTCGGGCCGCGAAGTGTTGGCTGGGACCACCGTCACGGTCGTGATTCGTTATCGTATTCGCCAGATGGCTCGCGTGGCGAAAATGACGATGACCGGCGTGACGGACTTCTCCATGTTTGAGCAGGAAGGGGCCGATTGCTCGACGCTCGGGATTATCCAGGCGGAGCTGACCGACGGAAAATTGCGTTTCTGGTTCGATCCGCAGGGCGAACTCTATGTGGTGTGCGACGAAGCGCAGTTGGAGGAAGTGGCGGCGCCAAGCCTTGAGCCCTTGTCGTTGGAACAGGTGGCGCAATGGACCTTTCAAAGCGAGATGCCGGACTGGCCGACGGTGACGTGGCTCTTGGCGGAGCTGGCGGTGGCCGGTATGCCCTGTACCTGGCAGGCCACCACGCCGTCAGCAGGGCGGCATTCGTCCATTCAGTGGGAAGGAGATCTGTTGCCGGTCTCGATGCAGGAGGCAGGGGATACCACAGGGGTCCATTGCATGCTGTATGGACCGCTCGATGGACCAGGATTCGGCCTGGTGTTGCGGGTTCGCGGGGTACAGGGTCGCGATACCGGCCAGGTGCTTTCGCTCCTGGCTGATGTGATCGTGCAACGATTTTCAGGCCAGTGCCTGGTGGGTAATACGATTATTCCCGGCGGGGAATGGCAGAACTGGAAGTCGTTCGAGCAGCAGCGAGTGGCTGAAACGTAGTGTGCGGCGGCCGGGTCCCCGTTGAGGGTCTGAACGAAGCGAGAACGACGCTGACGGAATTTTTCAACAGCCTGCTAGGCCAGTGCTTCTCCATTGGTACGATGACTCCCGTTAAGCGGGGCATAGGCAGGGGCGCTGCTTCCGTTTTTTGCGCCGTTGAGGTGCGTCTTTCCGTTCACGTGTTTCCCGTTCACACATTCCACTAAGACCCAGAACCGCAAGGGATTCACATTCTGCTTCCGGGCCACCTGTAGCGACGTGCCATCCAGCACCGTCTGAAGCGACAGGTCTGTCCGCCACCCTAAGTGTTTCGTGAAAGGGGAGATGACTTTCTCCATGGCGGCGATGATCTTATTGTCGTTGCTGAAGTGATTCAGCATGATGATGCGACCGCCGGGCCGGCAGACGCGGATCATTTCGTTGACCACCTTGCGGTAGTCGGGGACCGCCGTGACGACATAGGCCGCGACGACGGTGTCGAAACTGTCGTCTTTGAAGTCCATGGCACCGGCATCCATTCGATGGAGCAGCACATGGTCCATCCGGTGCTCTGCCGCCCGCTGTTTTGCTTTATCCAACATGCCTTCCGAGAAATCGATCCCGACGATCTGACAATGGCGAGGGTACATCGGCAGGGCCAACCCGGTGCCGACTCCGACTTCAAGAATTTTTTCATCAGGCTGAACGTCTAAATTTCTGATCGCGGACTCACGCCCCTCGTGGAACACTTTGCCGAAAATCCGATCATAGATTCCGGCGTAGGACGTGTAGACGCGCTCAACTTTCGCTAAATCCATGTCACCTCCGACTCCACAACTTGTGCGATTGGCGTTCCCCGACGAAGCAGGGATTACCCGGATGGTCGCAGCTTCAATGGGGAAATGTATGCGGCAGAGCATCTGAATAGGAGCGAGGAGCCCCACCCGAACAACAAACGGGGCTACTGTAGCCAACTCGCTGCGGTGAGTCAACAGGGTCTCCTGGCTCCGTCACTTGATTCGATCGTCGCCCCTATGGGATAGGTACGAGCATGATCCTCGCAGGTTTTTTCGCCGTGGTGTTGTGCCTCGGCCTGATTCTCGGTGACTGGCTCTACTTCGTGCGTCTCACGCCGGATGCCAGCCGGTATGGTTGCGGGGTGGCCAGAACGCAGGATCGATTTACGCACATCACGATGTCGCAACTGGCTGATCGGTTCGATGCCGAAGGGCTGTTGGTCTTGCCGCATGGCACTGCGCGGTGGTTCCCGCACCTGAACCAGATCGTGATTCGTCAGAAGTATCGGCTCTTTGCCATCGGCTTTCGAACATTGTGGCCGTTAAAGGGCCTGATCTCGCTCTCTCCAGACGGCGATATCCTGTCGGTGGTCTGCCGTAAACTCACGCCCTGGTCCTCTGCGCTGTTGACCGGCACGTGGTTTGTGCTGGTGCTGGTGGGTACGGTCGGGGCCTTGATCGGTTTGTTCCTTGAAGGCGAACTCGCCGTACTTGGTGGGGTAGTGCTGGCACTTGGGATCGTCGGACTGGGACTGGTGTTTCTCCTGTCCGGAGCATTGACCATTATTTTCGCCTATCGGCTGGAGAACGCCAGGCTGACGACTGTGTATCACGAACTCAGGGAAGCACTTGAAGGCACGAGGCTGCCTTCTTGAATTGGCAGGCTGTAGAAAAGCTTCTTTGGTGTGCAACCATTCCGATGGTCCCACAGTGAGGCCGGAGGGTGTCCACCTACAGGATGCTCAAAAAGTTCGTCCAGCAAGGCCGCAGCCGACGAATGCACCGGAGGCGTAGCCCCTGGCTACGTTGAGGATGCGTTCGAGGCGAGAACGATGCTGGCGAACTTTTTCAGCTTCCTGCTAAGAGTAGAGGCTCAGGAACTGATCATACTCAGCTGGTAGATTCAGGCTGGATCGGTTGCGGGCGAGGCCACCGATGATGCCTCGGTGCTTTTTGCTGAGCCCGGAGGCTTCGAATGCCTGGCGAAAGTGCTGCCAGCGAGCGGCAGCGTCAGTGGCGAGGCGGTCTCGTTCATTCGGGGGCAACGCATGGACCGAAGTCGTGAGGGAGCGAATGGCCTTCTCGACGCTCTCGTAGGGCGGTGCCAGTTTGAGCTGGGCATAGAACGTTTCGAGGTGATGACGAAACTCCTCACGGAGCGTCAGGGTATAATCGGCTGGGGTTGTGAGCGGGTCAGTCATAGTGGTGAAGGGGATGATACGGGAAGGACCGCAGCCGTGACAACAGCTCATCCATCTTTATTTATCAGGAGGATCCCATGAAGCACATTCAGCAGTATGTCCTCGGGCTCGTGGCCGTGGTTGCGTTGGCGGGCTGTTCGTCCCACCATCATCATGGGATGATAAGTGAGGGGAAGGGCGATGCCTATTGGCAGAAGGGCCAGCAGGACATGGCGTCGTTGATCGATCGTACGGTCAAGGATCAAGGGAAAGCTGCGCAGGTCAAAGCGGTCGTGAACGACATCGTCGCGGAATTGAAGGCGAGCCGCGAGGTCGCTCGTGCGGGGCATCGTAAGCTGTATGAGTTGAGCGCGAACTACGCGGCGACTCCTGAGGAGTTCACCAAGGTCCTGGATGATTCGAATAATCAGCGCATGCAGTCTGCCGCGAAGATTCTTGCGCTCCGTTTCAAGATGAAGGACCTCATGACGGCGGAAGAATGGAAGGCCCTGTCGGACCAGATGTTGTCCTACAGCAGTCGCTACCGGCACAGCGACTCATCATCCAAGACCGGCTATTAGTGGGCTGCTGAAAAGGGGGTGGGGCAGCTGGGCCGATCCCCGTGCTCGCGCAACGCGCGGCCTCAGAAGGCCCTCGTTGGACGCGCGCAATAGGGATCATCTCAGCCGCCCCTTGGTAGGTGATGGTTTGCCGGGGCCTTGATGGATCGCGATTGGAACTATTGAGGTTCACTTCGGGCTGGCTTGGCCGTAAGGGGTAGGGGCGTCCAGGTCACGCCGGCGTCGGTCGAGCGGTAGAGGCCACTGCCATTCGTGCCGACAAACAGCATGCGTGAGTCGCGCGGGCTCATGCCGAGGGTGCGAATGTTGAGCGAGCCCAGTCCGCTGTTGATCGCCGTCCATGTCTGTCCGCTGTCGGGGCTCTTCCAGACGCCGCTCGGCCCTCCGATATAGAGGGTTTTCGGCTCGACCGGGTCGATCAAGATACTGCTCACGAACAGATCGGGGAGCGTTTGCCCGATCCGTTCCCATTGGTCTCCGCGCGTGGCGGAACGGAAAAGGCCTTTCGTCGTTCCGGCATAGATGATGTCCGGGTTCACGACGTCGAACGTCAGCGCATTTACCCCCAGCGCCATGCCTCCCATCAGTTCCTGTTCTGGAATCAGCCCGTTGTTGACCTTCTTCCATCCCATCGCTGCGTTGTCGGATCGGTAGACCCCTCCCGTCGTTCCGGCAAAGAGGATGCGTGGATCGTGGGGATGAATGGCGATGGAGACCACGATGTGGACCTCCTTCATCCCGGCCATGCGTTCTTCCCATTCACGTCCGCCGTCTTTCGTGTAAAAGACGCCGACGGTCGTAGCGGTGTAGATCTGGTCGTGGTCGGTCGGGTGAAAGACGAATTCATTGATGAAGGAGACGTGTTCTTTGAGCCCGACGTTGTGGGGGAGCCAATGTTGCCCGCCATCGGGACTCTTGTAGACGGCGTCGGCCATCGTGCCGGCATAGATGGTAGCGGGGAACTGCGGATCGATGGCAAGCGTCGTCACGCGCCTGGCGCTAAAACTCGGGAACCGTTCCCACAACTGGCCCCCGTCCCGCGACTTATAGACCGCATCGTTCGTGGCGACGTAGAGGATGTTCGCGTTGGTCGGATGGAGGGCGATGGAGACGATCGCCTCACTGTCTTTCTGGCAGCCGAGAGAGAAGATGAGGAGGGCGAGCGCGGCGAATGTGGTGACAATACGAATCAGCATGACAGTCGTGGACCTAATCATAGGCGTCGCCGTTGAGTCAAGGAGCGGGGGAGACGGGCGGTCTGGTCGTCCTCCTGCTCGCGGAACGCGCACGATAAGAATGTGCTCGTTCGACGCGCGCAATAGAGGATCGACCAGGCCGCCCTTGAAGAGATAGGCGAGTGACCTTGGAACGGGCAGAGAGGGCGGACTAGGGGGCTCCTGTGCTCGCGGAACGCGCGCCCTCAGAAGGGCCTCGTTCGACGCGCGCAGGTGAGACTCCGCCAGCCGCCTCGCTGCAAGGGGAAATAAGGGGTCAACCCCCTTTGCTTCGGCGCGGGCCAATAGCTGGATGCGCAGCGAGGTCAGGCGGTCTATCCGGGCAAGCGAGGTTTGACATCAGCTCGCAAAGGAGGAATATTGGGGCGCAGTTCGACGAAGGGGCTACGAGTTTACGGGGGAGATTCCGTAAGTTTCATTAGCTGGTCCAGCAGTCCTTGATGCGATAAATTAGGGGTTCATCATCTGTGTATAGTCTGCTGGTGTCTCAGCAAGTTGAGGATCGAGCCGATGGGACTTTCGAAGTTTCTAAGGATCGTTTCCTTGAGTACACGAGTGAAGCGACTGCAGCACAGTTACGGCCTCTTTCAGTGGAATCTATTGACTGTATCAAGTCGTGGCCGTGCGTCTATATGCAGGAGGGGCGGGGCGAAGAACGGGCCTATGTGGGACAGATCACTGCCATTCACGACGCAGGTGCTGACATAAAGATTACGGTCGTGTCCTTTCCGACTGAGCCCCCAATTCTCAATGACGATCTATGGAAGCTCCGCACGGAGCTTGACATAGAACAATTCGAGTTCAGCCGCAATCATTGGGCTATCAAAGATCAAGATCTCTTTCATGTGCTTTCCGCTGCAGGCCACAAACTCAATCCCTATGTAATCGAACTATTCAAGGATAAACCACTGCCAGCGCCGCGTCGGCAAGACCTGCTCCGCGCTCGAGACATCATTTCAGAATGGGGCCACACTAAGATCGACGATTTCATCCTTGAGGTCGGAGTGGAGGGCTTGGTTGCTGGGCGCGCTGCCGGCAGTCGGCGAGATCGAGCCAATGCGATTATTGAGTTTGCGCTCGCACATCCAGCTGTCACCACCGCTGAGAACTCTCTGCTCTCCGTATTCATTGTGCGATCTGCCGGACTGGGAACTCCTCAAGATTCCGACGCGAAGAGGCTGTCAGCCGGCATTCCCGAAGCCGGCAATGAATCGCCTCGGAAGCGAGGTGATGGAGGAGCAGCCGGTCGTTCGCCAAACCGTGTATTTGTTGTACATGGTCAAAACGAATCTGCTAGATCGGCCATCGTGTCGTTTCTCTCGAGGGTTGGATTGGTTGGGATCGTTCTTCATGAGCAGCCCAATATGGGCCGTCACCTGCTAACTAAATTCATTGAGGAGGCGGAGCTGGTAACCTTCGCGATCGTTCTTATGACGGATGACGATGTCGGTGGTTTGAGAGGCAAAGAGCTAGCGCCACGTGCTCGCCAGAATGTCATTCTCGAGCTGGGATACTTTCTGTCTCACCTCGGCCAGGAGCGCGTTTGTGCCCTGATTACTCCAGGTCTCGAGACTCCTTCAGATTTCGACGGGATCGTGTATATCCGCATGGATGCTGATGCACGGTGGGGAACAGAGCTAAAGCGTGAGCTGTTAGCAGCGGGTATGCCTTTAATAGAGAAGTGAAAGAGGCCTAGACTCAAACCCGGGTTAGCTCAGTCAGGCCCCCTTATATTTTCCAGCAGTTCATTTAGTGGTTTATGCCTCACGAGGAAATGTCATCGGTCCCGTCCACTTATAGCTTGGGTCCACTCCCGTGGAACGAGGAGGTCCTGGTCGCCGCAGCCTGGAAGAGCTTCGCGGATGCACGGCGTTTAGTTAATGAACATCCAGGCCGAGACCTTGCCGAGCGTTCTTTATCGCTTAAGTCGGTACTCCATATATTTGAGGGTGCAGCTGAATCGTTCGACGAACTCCTCGTACGCTTTCATGCAGAAGCGCATGGCGGCCACCTTTTCCGCAGGAATCGGCGTAGCGACCTCGATGCTTTTGAGGCAAAGCTTCAGGAGCTGCTCTACCTCTTTGCCTCCAGTGCCATGACACTTACAGATCAGGCTCGTGCACTTCGCAAGAAAGTAGAGCTATCAGGATATGAGGAGCGCGTTAGCTCATCGTTCGCGAAGAATCCTCGCCACCGATTTATTCAAGACCTTCGCAACGATTTAATCCATGTGACCCTTCATCAGCCAAGCTGGCAGCTCACCTCGTGGCGAAATGAAGAGCCAACTTCTAAGTTCATGTTGTGGCCGGATCAGCTGGCTCGATCCAGTGAGTACACTGCACTTGCAAGAGCCTATGTTCGCGACCACCCCAAAGGCATTGACCTCGGCATCCTCATTGACGAGTACGTCCGCGACGTAACAGAATTTCACGAGTGGTTGAACGACGCGCTTAATAACTCAGCGGGATCGCTAATCGCAGACTATAGGCGCTGTTCAAATCGGATCAACGCGGTCAGTTCCTGCTCTTGGTGGAACATCATATTTCGGCAGGTGGTCCTTGCTGGCAAACGAGATCCCTATCAGTATCTCGATCAGTACCTAACACCACAGGAACTGGTCGATGTGAATTCGCTTCCCGCAGGAGCAAGGCTCAGGTCGATCGAATAATTGAGCTTGTTGACGAGTTCGGCGCATGTGATCTCGAACTTCGAGCCCTCGTCTATAAGGCGTTTGGTGTCAGTGACGTCTAACCTCCCCATTGAGAGGACGTGCACTGGGCGGCAAATGCATGCCTCTCATGTCAAGCGTCAGCTAGCAGTGCGATATGATTGAAGGATGGTAGCGTTTGTTCATTCCTTCTTTTGGAGGAATGGGGCCTGATTGATCTCCCACTGCGCGCATGCGATGAGCACCAACCATAGTGTCAAAGTACAATAAGTCTTGCGTGCGCGTCGCGCGAGCACAGGAGATCAAGCAGACCCCGTTCCCCGACCCGTCCGGAGCAGGCAGACCAGCCTCAACCCCTACAGCTTCTTGTTAAATCGTTCTGCGTAGCCCGTCAGCTCCATATAGCCTTTCCCCTGAATGGGCCGTCCTTGCGTCGTGCCGCGGGCTTCGATGGCGCCTTCCCAGTAGGTTACTTGCGTGCTGCGCGTCGTCGAGAGTTCTTGTTCTGCCATGAGCGGAACGAGTTCCAACGAAAGTTGTAGGGATGGAATGGTCAGGCGCCAATGTTGCGGATAACGGCCCTTGCTCGCAGGACTGGTCCAGTAACTCGTGGGTTCCAGCGTGAAGTCTTCGATCGATAGATGTTGCCCGTGACCCTCCCGGTCGATGAGGGTCCCGCTGGAGACGGGGTCGGCTGACCCGTCAGAGCGGCGCAGCCGATAGAGCATCAGTTCCCTCTGGTCGTCGAGCTGCAGGCTGAACCAATCCCATCCGACCAGATCCTTGCCAAGCTCCGCCGAGCCGAACTCATGGTCCATCCAGCTCGTGCCGGTCACATCGAAGGATTCGCCGCCGATGGTGACGGTCCCATTCGTGGCGAGTCTGGTGAAGGAATAGTAGTGGGACGCCTGTTCAGGGTCTGAGCCTTTATGGCTGATGCCGTTGGTGCCATGTACCACGAGTGGTTTGTCCGGCGAGACTGTGAGCCGGAGGGCCAGGTCACCGTCTGCCGCTGTCAGGGTCTGTGTGCCAGGACTGGCCACTGGCGACTCGGCGCTCCACCGATCGATCCAGACGTGAAGGCGATCGTCCACCGCACCGGCCTTGCCCAGGCCGGCCCGGCTGATCTTTTCAGCATAACGAAATCGGCCCTTGCTGAGATCGCTCACGGCGAAATGGGCCAGGTACAGTTGCGTGACGGCCCATTGTGAGGGGAGGGTCTTGAGTTGCTCGCGCGGCATGCCACGGCGGAAGAAGGTGAGTTGATAGCCGAACGACCGGCCGTCCTTCGCCGTCAGTTGGCCGGTGTAGTACCACCATTCGGTGCGAAACGCCTCATGCGCCCCGTGATCGCGCGGGAAGGTATAGCGATAGCCCTCCCGGGCGACTCGAAACTCCTCTGCCGTATCGGCCGCGAGTCCCGGCACGACGGCGAGGAGACCGCTCGACAGCAGGAGGAGATGCCGAAGATGACGCCGAACGTTGGCCATGCGCGAAGGACCGTCCGTGAGGTGGAACAACTGCGACCAGCGCTTATAGCATGCTTCGGCAGGTGGCACAAATCCCCTGTATTGATGAGGGTTTTACCAATTTAGCGGGTGAGCGAGGCCCCGCTCTTTCCGTTGACAATTTTGCCGATCATCAGCTATCGTGAGCCATGCAGACCGACCACGGGCGAGAGCCCCACGGACATGACCGGCATGACAGCGCGACGCCGTTTCCTATTCCCTTGAGGATTCCGGTGTTCCCGCTTCCGAACGTAGTGTTGTTCCCCAAGACCTATCTGCCCCTGCATATCTTTGAGCCACGCTACCGCACCATGGTCTCGGATGCGGCGATGAGCGGGCAATGTATCGGGATGGCCCTGCTCAAGGACGGGTGGGAAACGGACTATTACGGCCATCCGCCTGTGTTCTCGACGGGCTGTGTCGGTCGGCTGGTGAGTGTGCAGCCGATGGCCGATGGCCGATCCAATATCATGCTGCAAGGCCTGGAACGGTTTGAGATTGAACGCGAATGGTACGACAAGCCCTATCGTGAGGCCACCATTGCCGTCACGGTTCATGGCGTTGAGGCGTCATTGGACCCCATGGTCCGCCAGCGCCTGTTCACCATCCTGGAGTCCTATCTCCGGTCCCGCGATGAGGCGCCCACCTGGCAAGAGTTTTTCCGTGAAGAAGTCAGCGACGAGATTTTCGTCAACACCCTATCCACCTACTTGGAGTGTACGCCCTTGGAAAAGCAGTTTCTGTTGGAGGCCGACAGTCTTCACCAACAAGCCCGCCGTCTCAGCGACCTCATCGAGTTCATGATGCACGATCAATCCGGTGCGAAGGGTTGGGGCTAATGGATCGCGCGATCGCTATCCAGGTGTCGCACCTGACGAAAACCTATGACGAGCAGACGGTCGTCTCCGATCTGTCGTTTGATGTCTATGCCGGCGAGATTTTCGGGTTGCTCGGACCGAACGGAGCGGGGAAAAGCACGACGCTTCGGACGATCATCACGCTGCTGGCGCCGACGTCTGGCACGGCGAGCGTCTTGGGCCACGATACGGTGCGTGAGTCGGACGTCGTCCGGCAACTCATCGGCTACGTGCCCCAGGAGCGGGCGATCGATCGCTTTCTCACCGGTCGGGAGCATCTCGAGCTGCTCGGCGCGCTCTATCACCTGACAAAGGCTGAAGCGACGAAACGGATCGGCGAGTTGCTGAAGCTGGTGGAACTGGAAGAGGCAGCCGATCGTCCGGCGAAGACCTATTCCGGCGGCATGAAGCGGAAGCTCGACATTGCCTGCGGTCTATTGCCGAATCCCAAGATCCTGTTCCTCGATGAGCCGACGTTGGGCTTGGATGTGCAGAGCCGGCTCAGGATTTGGGACTATGTGCGGATGTTGAAAGCGCGCGGCATGACGATCGTCATGACGACGAATTATTTAGATGAGGCAGACCAGCTCTGCGATCGCTTGGCCATCATCGATGTCGGCAAGATCAAGGCGCTCGGGACGCCGACTGAACTGAAAATAGGGCTGGGTGGCGATATCGTGTCGTTGACCCTGAAGGATCTGACGAAGATCCCCGTATTGGTGTCTGCCCTGACGGGACAACCGGCCATGCGAGCGGTCAAGGCGACCGCCACCGGCCTGGATATCCGGGTCGATTCGCCGGAGAAGGCCCTGCCGGCCATTCTTGAGTCAGCCAATCGATTGGATTGCCGGCTGGAGTTTATCGAATATCACCGGCCGCGGTTGGACGATGTGTTCATCGCCCATACGGGACGGTCCATGACCGAATCGGTTCAAGACATTCAGACGGTATAAGGAGAGACAGTGGCGCAGTACTGGCAAGAAATTCATGCATTGACGATGCGGTGGGTCCGACGGCTCAGCCGCGAAAAATTCAGTATGTTGTTCACGCTCGTGCAGCCGATGCTGTTCTGGCTGATCTTCTTCGGCAACCTGTTTCAGAAGGCCGCGGACGTGCAGGTGACGCAGGCCCCGAACTACATCAGCTTTCTGACCGCCGGTGTGGTCGTCATGACGGTGCTGAATAACGGACTGGCCGGGGGTGTCGATCTGCTGTTCGACAAGGAGAACGGGTTCCTGGAACGGTTGATGACGACGCCGATCCATCGGAGTTCTGTGATCCTGAGCCGCTTCATTTTCGTGATGACGATTACCTCGCTCCAAGTGCTCGTGATCCTCGGCGTCGCCTTTCTGTTCGGTGTCCAACCGGTGACGGGGCTGCTGGGCATCGCCGCCATTCTCATGATCGGGATGCTCTTCGGTGTCGGTCTCACGGCCATTTCCATGGCCATGGCATTTTCCGTGAAGAGTCACGGCGATTTCTTTTCGGTCCTGGGATTCCTGTCGCTCCCGATGATTTTCTTGAGCTCGGCGCTGGTGCCCTTGGAGGCGATGCCCGGGTGGATGGGATTTCTGGCGCGCTTCAATCCGATGACCTGGGCGATCGATGCGGTGCGGCCGTTGATTCTTTCCGGCTGGACTGAGGCGCTCCCTCACGTCGCCATGGTGGTGGTCGTCATGATCATATTCGACGCGATCTGTCTCTACGGGAGCGCCAAAGCGTTCCGTCGGGCCATGGGCTAATGGGCGGGCTGTCCGGGAGTCCCACCATGCTGGTCAACGAGAGCCAAATCAGGGCCTTGATCCGACTACTGGCCGATGAGGACGAGAAGATCGTCCGGACCATCAGTGGGAGGCTCATCGACATCGGTCCCTCAGCCGTTCCTCTCCTGCAGGAAGCGGAAATCGAACAGCCTGAAATGGCCGATCGATTCGTCTCGATCCTTGAGGAAATCCGCGGCGGCAATCTTGAGGATGAACTCACGCAGCTGGCGGCGCGTCCTGAAGGCTCAATGGATCTTGAGCAGGGCGCCTTTCTGATCGCCCGTTATGCCTATCCCACCCTCACCGTGTCTTCCTATGCCAGACAGCTCGACGAGATGGCGCAGGAAGTTCAGGATCGAATCGGCCCCCGCGCATCGGGCGAGGAAACGATCAAGACGTTGAATCGGTACCTCTTCACGGAGCAGGGCTTCAAGGGCAATACCAAGAACTATTACGAGTTAGAGAATAGTTACCTCAACTGCGTGATCGACCGCCGCACGGGTATTCCGATCAGCCTCTCCACGGTATATCTCCTCGTCGGGAAACGGCTGGGCCTTCCGGTATATGGAATCGGGATGCCGGGGCATTTCCTTGTGAAGTACGAATCGGACCGCTACAAAGTGTTCGTCGATTGTTTCAACGGGGGGGCGTTGCTGACCGAGAAGAATTGTCAGCGCTTTCTCACGGAAGCCGGCTATGGAGTCGACGAGAAGTATCTCCAGCAGAGTCCGGTCCGAGCGATCCTCTCCCGCATGATTAAAAACCTCCTGGCCATCTACTCCAAGCTCGACGACCCTCTCAAGAAAGCCCGCCTGACGAAGTTCATCGAAATTCTTGGTTGCGATAACCGCGAAGGCGGACTGTAACGCATAGGCGAGTCTCGCGAGACTCGCGGGAAAATCGGGATTGGCCGGAAGTGTCATCAACGTTGCAGGCTGCTCAAAAAGTTCGTCCAGCAAGGCTGCAGGCGAGGACAAGGCCGGAGGCGTACCCTTGTGGTACGTTGAGGACCCTGTCGAGCCGAAAACGCCGCTGGCGGACTTTTTCAGCAGCCTGCTACAATTTGATCGACATTAAGTCTCGCGCCACCACAATCTTTCCCTCGTATGCTTCCCCCGCCTGCTCTCGCACATTGTATCGTTCCGTGATTGGATAGAAGTGCGATAAGACGAGTGTGCCGACTCCGGCTTCTTTAGCCACCTGCCCACATTGACCGGCATGCAGATGGACCGGATTCGGTCGGCTCGCCGGGAACGAACAATCCAGCACCGCCAGATCGACATCCCCGCAGAGACGCACCAGGCTGTCGCAGTATTGTGAATCGCCGGAATAGGCTAGGGACTTCCCGCCATATTCGATTCGATAGCCCAGGCAATGGAGATGCTCTGTGTGGGTCACGGTTCGAGGAATCACCCTCGTCTTGCCAATCATAAAGGCCCGATCGGCCACTTCTTTGAAATGAACGGCGAACGGCGCATGTGAGAAGCCCGGCATGGTGGTGAAGAGGGACCGGAAAAACTTCTTGGTCCCGCGCGGGCCGATCACGGTGAGTGGCGGCCGCGTCCCTCCTTCGTATTTCGTAAAGATCATCGCATCGAAGAAGTAGGTGATGAAGTCTGAAAAGTGATCGGCATGGTAGTGAGAGAAGAGGATGTGGGTGATTCGATGCCGATTGATGCCGGTCTTGAGGAGATTTGTCAGCGTGCGCGGGCCAAAGTCCAAGAGCATTGTCTGGTCGGTGCGGACGAGATAGCCCGAGGCTGCCCGTGTGGGGTGGAGGTTCGTGCCGGATCCGAGAATCGTCAAACGCATAGGCAGAAGAGTGACGGCGTTAGCTAGGTTCCTGTTGGAAACTGTCGTGGAGACGAAGGAGGAGCATGCGTACCGTCTCGGCATCTTTCGGATTCAGCGCCCGTTCGAAGAACGGTCGGATAAAGGCGATATGTGCGGCGAAGGCTTTTTGAAACAGGGCGTTGCCCTTGTCGGTCAGCCGTACATGGGTGCAACGGCGGTCTCCCTTGACCTCGTCCCGTCTGATGAGCCCCTTTGCGACGAGGCGGTCGAGCACACCGGTGAGTGTGCCTTTTGTGACGAGCGTTTTCGAAGACAGCTCGGAGCAGGTCATGCCGTCGGTATCCCCGAGTGTGGCGATGACGTCGAATTGTGACGGTGTCAGCTTCATCGAGCGAATATGTCGGCTATCGACGCGCCAAAAGGCCAGGTAAGCCTCGACGAGCGGGCGCAGTACTTTCAGATAGGGGTCGTCTTTGAGATCCGGCAAGTCCATGAGGAGAGGATAGTCCGCATTAGAACGGAAATTCAAGTAGGGGGAGGGGATGGCGGGCAGCCTGGTCGTCCTCCTGCTCGCGGAACGCGCACGATCAGAATGTGCTCGTTCGACGCGCGCAATTGAGGATCGACCAGGCTACCCTTGAAGGAAGTAGAGATAGAGTAGAAGCGCGCAGGGGAAGATCAATCAGCTCCCATCCTTGAGAGATAGCGAGCCAGTTTGAAGGGGTCGTTCACAACTTCGCTCGATGCTCCACTAGAGGATCAATTATGCCGCCAGTTGAAGAGTTAGGGGATGGATCAGATTAATTATTGTAACCATCACGTGGGCTTGACGTCCGTTGACGGCGCAATGCCTGCCTCCCTATGATGCGGTCCTATGCGAGGGAATGAATCAGGACAGGCGAATCTCACCGCCATTGGGGTCGTCATCGGCTTCGTCATTACGTGCGTCTGGGTCTGGAAGCGTTTGACGCTTGAGGTTCAGGAGTTTGTGATTGATCAAGCCATTCCCATGGCGTTTGCCGGATTGGTGATTGCGGCAGCCCTATGGATGGTGGTCCGATCGATCAATCGCTGCAGAGTGAAGCGACGCGATCGAGCGACGCTCTTGGCCTTGTTCGAGAAGGCGAAGGGGCGGGAGAAGAAGCTGGAGATCGCCTTTGCCTTGATTGAGGTGAACGAGTATCGCGCCAAAGGCTTGGAGCCCGTCACACCTGCGTTACGTGAGCTCTTTGCAACGATCCTGCAACGGGCGTTGGATGACAAGCAGCATCGGATTCGTGGGATGGCGGCCAGTCACTTGGGTGTGTTGAACGACATGACCGTCGTCCCTCTGTTACTCAAGGCGCTGGAAGATGACCATGCCTATGTCCGTTCCAGCGCGGCGCTGGGATTAGGCCGATTGCGTGCGCGCGAGGCGGAGAAAGTATTGACGACGATGATGACAGAGGATTGGGATCAAACGGTCCGGAGTCGATCGAGGGAAGCTCTGGAGCGGATTAAGTCGTCTGAAGGCTGAAGTGTTTAGGTTTCGAATCTCGACCTTCAGCCTTTAGCCTTCAGTCTTCTGCTTGTGCCTGTTCGTGGACCCATTCAATACAGGCGATTTCCGGGGTGCAATTCCATCGCAGCGGAAGAAACGACCATCCGAGTCCACGATTGACATAGAGTCGTCGCCCAGGTTCTCCATGATGTCCCTCGATCCGTCCATTGCATCCGGGCGGGAGCCAGAAGGTTGGGATGCCGGGGATACGCCATTGGCCTCCGTGGCTATGTCCGCAGAGGATCAGATCGACAGCATGGTGGTCTTCCAGTTGATCGAGGATGTTCGGGGCATGGGCCAGCAACAGCGTGTAGCGGTTCTGCGCGCTCGGCGGCAGACAGCGTAAGTCGGCTCGATGCAGCGAGGGATCGTCGACGCCGACGATGGCGATCTCGCCACCGTCTATGGGGATGTAGGTGGTCTGATTGATCAAGAGGGTGATCTTATGGCGGTCCGCGAGTTCGGCATAGTGATCGATCGGCACGCCACTGTAGTGATCATGATTGCCTAAGGTGATGAAGACGGGGGCAATCTCACGCAAGGCGGCGAGAAATCGAAACATATGAGGCAGGCCTTCCGGCACGTTGAGCAGGTCGCCGGTGATGAAGATCCAGTCTGGCTGGAGCTCTCCGGTGGCGGCGACAATGAGATCGTGTCGCGGCAGATAGCAGTCGAGATGCAGATCGCTCAAATGGACGGCCCGTTTGCCGGCCAAGGGCCCATGTACATACGACAGCCGTGAGACTTCGTGGCGGGAGAGTCCGATGTCCCAATGGGGCACGAGGCTAAACATCCGATAGAGTGGTTCACTGAGGGAATGTCCGATGAAGGAGCGGGCTCGGTCTGGCCAGGACCTCGTGCGTCGAGTCATCCCATCATCCGATCCAGCTCGACGCGATCTGAGGGGGTCACACGATAGCCCCGCCCGTAGAGATCGCTCATGCCTTGCATCAAGGCGTCCATGTTACGGCTGCGGTACCAGCTGTCGAATCGCTCCGTCAGTTCCGCGACCTGTTTCGAGGTTGGATCCCCTTGACGGTAGGGGAGGGAGAGGCAACGAAACAAGTCTTGAAGTTCCGTTGGACCGTAGATGGCATCGTCATTTCTGTCGGCAACCAGGGCGAACTCGTAGAAGGTCAGGCTAACCGAGAGGACTGACTGGGTTTTGGAAAAATCATCCCGCGCGTCATCCATTCCGCCTGGATAATCGCGAGGGCAATCCCGGTCGAGCTGGGATGCCGGCGTCATGTTCCAGCTGATTCTCTGCGCGGACGGGGGAGGCACCTTGGTCGCCTGATAAAACCAGGAGAGGCAGTTGTTCGCTCGCGCAAAGGCCTCTTTGTCGTGGTGGATTTGTTTGCCGATATGTTGTGTGAACTGTTGAAAGATCGTGCGCTCTTTGCTCGATGAGTCGCCCGGGAACAGTGCGATTAGCACAATGGTGATGAACAGGCCTGCCGCAAGTAGGTAGGTCCGAGGTTTCTGATCGATCCTGTGACTGGAGACTGGGTGAAAGCGCATGGGAGAAGTATACCATGTGAGTTGTCTTGTCCCTCATAGGGATTGACGACGTGGTAAGAGCGATGACGCGTGAATGAAGAGGGGGCCTGTTAGACCATGACCATGCCGTTTTTGACTGCGACCGTACCGGGCATCGGCGGACAGATGCGGACGCTGCCGGAAGATTTCCAGGTCGAGGAACGTCCGCTCTATCTTCCTTGCGGCGAGGGGGAACATCTCTATATCAAGATCAAGAAACGCCTGCTCTCCACTCCGGATCTCGTGTTGCGACTCTCTTCGGTCTTGGGGGTGAAAGCGCAGGCGATCGGGGTGGCGGGACTCAAAGATGCCAGGGCCGTGACGACGCAGATGATTTCACTGCTGGGTGTGACGCCTGACCGGCTGGATCGGCTGAAAGTGGACGAACAGTTGTTGTCGGTGGAGGTACTGGGGCGACATCGCAATCGGTTACGTCCGGGGCATCATGCCGGCAATGTCTTCCGGTTGGTGATCAGGGATGTCGCCAGCCATGCCCGCGAGACGGTACCCCTGGTCACGGACATGTTGGCGCGGCGAGGGGTGCCGAACTATTTCGGCCCGCAACGGCAGGGACGGAGTGGACTGAATTATCAGACGGGAGCCGAGTTGCTGGTGGACCCTGTTCGCCGCAACAAGCTGAGCCGGTCCAAGCGCATGTGGTATCTCAATTCCTATCAGTCGCACTTTTTCAATGCCATGTTGGCCAGGCGGCTGGATCGGATCGATCGCATCCTGGTGGGAGACTGGGCCATGAAAATGGAGAACGGCGCCTGTTTTCTGGTCGAGGATGCCGCAGTGGAACAGCCCAGGGCGGACCAATTCGAAATCAGTCCCACCGGCATCCTATTCGGGTCGCGCGTGTCCTGGGCCACGGGAGAGCCTGGCGAGATCGAACGGGCTGTGGTGGTCGAAAGCGGCGCCACGCCGGAGAGTCTCACCGAAGCCGCGAAAGCTTGCGGGTTTCGCGGGGAACGGCGCTCGTTCCGAACGCGCCTTGTCGATTTGGACTGGGCCTTAGATAGCACCGTGCTTACGCTCTCGTTCTCGCTTCCGCCTGGCGCTTATGCGACGAATGTTTTACGGGAATTGATGAAGGTAGGCGAGGGGCCAGAGGCCTGAGGCCAAGGGTAGCGATCAGACGTCTTCACATAGAAGCAGGGTTGTCTGTCATGAGTGCGTGCTATCATTACTTATCAGAGGCATTAGCTCCTGGCGATGAACTGCTTCCCTCTAGCCCCTAGCCTTTGGCCTCTAGCCTCGAATGGTTTTGAACGATGCAAGACCAAGAAACCGTCATCCTCCAAGGCCACATCATCGATTCGTTGATCCTGGCGAAGGTCCTGGATCGGATTCTGATGTTGGGTGGAACTTTCGACCTTCAAGATGTGCAGATCGGCAAGACTCGCGAGGAGCCGTCGCGCGCCAGGATCATCGTGCGGGCCTCGACGGCGACATTGCTTAGCGAGATTCTCCATGCCATTCAACCTCACGGCGCGTCGGTTGAGAATGAACGGGATTGCCGACTGGCTGCGGCGCCGGCGGACGGTATCTTTCCCGACGAGTTTTACGCGACGACCCATTTGTCTACCCAGGTGCGCATGCGTGAGCAGTGGGTGGAGGTGGAGGGGATCGAGATGGACATGGGGATTCGCGTAGACCGGGCTGGCCTGACGGCCCGTACCCTTCCTATGGGAGAAGTACGGCAAGGCGATTTGATTGTGACCGGTCGTGAGGGTGTGCGGGTGATTCCGCTGCAACGGCCACGTGACCGCGATGTGTTCAGCTTTATGGAGTCGCAGGTGTCGTCCGAGCGTCCCCATGGGCGCGTGATCAGCGACATTGCCAAACGCCTGGTGCAGTTGCGAACAGGGTTCCGGGAAGGAACCGTGGGCAGCAAAGTGCTGTTGGCAGGAGGCCCGGCGATTGTTCATGCCGGAGGGCGCGATGCGCTGACATGGCTGATTGAGGAAGAATTCATCCATGTCTTGTTCTGCGGGAATGCCCTGCCCGCTCACGACATGGAAGTCGACCTCTACGGCACGTCCCTCGGCTATGGAGATGCCGCCGGTCGGGTCCTGCCGCATGGGCATGAACATCATTTGCGAACGATTAATCGGATCAGGGCCATCGGGAGCATCGAGGCCGCAGTTCGTTCGGGAGTCATCAAGACCGGCATTATGGCGGCCTGCGTCAGGAGGGGTGTTCAGGTTGTCATGGCCGGCACGATCCGGGATGACGGCCCGTTGCCCGGCGTGATCACGGATTCAGTAGAGGCGCAAGCCACCATGCGTCGGGCAATCCCCGGTGTCGGACTGGCCCTGCTCGTCGCCTCGACGCTGCATGCGGTGGCGACGGGTAATTTGCTGCCTGCCACGATTCCCTCCGTCTGTGTCGATATCAATCCGGCCGTCCCAACCAAGCTTGCAGATCGAGGAAGTTTTCAGGCAGTCGGACTGGTCATGGATGCGGCGTCGTTCTTCCGCGAGCTCGCGCGTGAATTGGGGTGGAAGCTATGAGTCGCCTGTTGGTCTGTCCACCGGACTACTTCAGCATCGAATACGAAATTAATCCCTGGATGCGCCGTTCGAACGCCGTCAATTCAGAGGAGGCCAACCGGCAATGGCATCATCTCATGCAGGTGCTCGAACAGGATGTGGGCGCGGTGCTGGAGCGAATGAAGCCGGTGCCTGGACTGCCCGACCTGGTGTTCACGGCGAACGCCGGCATTGTCGTTGGGCGTCAGGCTGTGCCGAGCCGGTTTCGCTATCCGGAGCGGCAACGGGAGGAGGTCTACTTCGAAGAATGGTTTCGGGGCCAGGGGTACGACGTCGTTAAGTTGGATCCTGGCTGCTTCTTCGAGGGGGCCGGGGATCTCCTGGGTTTTTCCGATACCTGGTTCGGTGGGTATCGACAGCGATCGGATATCCGTGTGTTCCCGACGCTCAGCGAGTGGTTTCACCGGGAAATCATTCCACTCGAACTGGTCGACAACCGGTTCTATCACCTCGACACCTGCTTATGTCCCTTGAGCGGAGGTGAACTCCTGTATTTCCCCTCTGCCTTCGATCGGTATGGGCAAGAGGCGCTTGCCGAGCGGATTGCGCCTGCTAGACGTCTCGTCGTATCGGAATCTGAAGCGCTCCGGTTTGCCTGCAACGCCATCTGTGTCGGAAAACATGTCGTGCTGCCAGACGGATGCCCGGACACAGAATCCCAGTTGACCTCGCATGGTTATCTCCCCCATCCGGTCCCGCTCGATGAATTTATGAAGTCGGGCGGATCGGCGAAGTGTCTTACCCTCGCTCTCGACTGATTCGAGCGGCTGCTGAAAATGTCCGCTAGCTGCGTTCTCGGCTCGCAACCATCCCCAACGTACCCTAAGGGTACGCCTCCGGTGCTTGCTCGCCTGCGGCCTTGCTATCGGAACATTTTGAGCAGCCGCGCAGGGATAGCAGGGATAAAGGAAGGAATACCGTGTGACGGATGACGTTCTACGCAAATCAGGGTTTTTGCCTGAAAAGAAAAGAAGCGTAAAGCCCGGCGATGGCGATGGTGACGAGTTCGATCGTTAGCAGCAGTCGGCTCACGATGGCGTCAGGTGTGGGAGGCGCAAGGATAAAGTGAAGGCCGAGAAATTCTGGTTCCTGTGGGAGCGGAGTTTCCCAGGGTGGGAAGAGGAATGCGAGGAGTAGCGCAGCGACCATGCCATACAGAAGTTGAAGGTTCAGCTGCTCCGGCTGTGGTTCGATCCGTGGAGCTGTTGGCGGAGGGACCTCAATCAGGTCAGCATGAAGCCGCTGGCCGCACTGCGTACAGTAACGGCTGATCTCCGGGAGTTCATGTCGGCAGGATGGGCAGAGTTTCATACGCAGTCTGGTGCGTAGGCTACACGGAACTGCGCTGCTTTACTAGCAGGCTGCTGAAAAAGTCTCCCAGCTTCGTTCTCGCTTCGAACGTATCCTCAACGTAGTCCTGAGGCTACGCCTCCGGTGCGTTCATCGGCTGTGGCCTTGCTGACAGACTTGTTGAGCATCCTTGTAAGCAGGAGTGGGTGGTTTGTCTATCAGAAGTGGTAGCCAATACCGACGGAGAGGGTAAAGGCACTATAGGTGGCGCGAAATCCAAATGGATCAGCGCTGTCATTGCTATGGTTTGAGGAGTAGTCCATGCGGGCGCGATTGAATTTCCCTTCTCCGAAGAGGGTCCATTGACGTGTCAGATAATATTGTAGCCCTCCCTCGACATTGAAGCCGATCGAGGTCGCCGATTGTCCTGGCGGTGCGGCAGGGCCTTTCAGAGTGGCAAAGTAGAAAGAAGGACCGATTCCGAAGTAGGGCTGAAGCCGGTAGCCTGGATAACGGAAAATTACATCCATGTCCCATGTCACCATACGTTGGTGAACGCCGGATAAGCCTGTCAATGTGGCTGAACCTCCGGCGCCGGTAAATCTGAGCGATCCTTCTTTAATATGCGGGGTCGAATAGGACAACGCCGTTTCGACACCAATCCAGCGCGCTTTCGAGAAGTAATGGCCGAATTTCCCACCTACCCCGAGGGAGTCCTTCAATGGTTGGTCGGACAGGTCCAGTCCTCCGATCCCGTCTTGAGTGACTTTCCCACCGCTGAGGCTCTGGGGCTTAACCAGTCCTATCTGCCCTGCCACGTAGGATTCTGCATACGCCTTGGGCATAAAGAGAACAATTGGCACCATCAGTGCCACTAGAATTGCGATTACGACAGGTCTTGCCATTTGTAAGGTTTTCATCACTCGCTTCCTCACTTTCACTTGAAAACAATGTCCATTTCATCCTAATCGGTCGAGGCATTAGGACGAAGAACATTTTACATTCGTACAGTGAGGGAGCAAGGCATATGCCACTTCAGCTATTTCAGCCACGATTGAGGGGGCCTGCGGAGCGGGCTGGACTTGACAAATTTCAAGGGCGGCCTCTCGTTCATTGACAGGCAGGAGAGACGGTTCCTATAATCCGCCCGCCAGAGGACTGACCCAGAGCCGCTATTGGCTGTCATCCATCCTCCAAGCACTGTGTGAACATTATGCAGATCGTGAATCGTATCGGCGTGATCGGCGCTGGTGCCTGGGGCACCGCGCTCGCCAAACACATGGCGGAAAAGGGACTGCACGTCAGGCTTTGGGCCTATGAGCGGGACGTCGTCGATTCGATCAATCAGACGCACGAGAATCGGGTCTTCCTGCCTGGTGCGACCTTGCCCCCATCGCTCAGCGCGACGAATTCTCTCGTGGACGCCGTGAGCAATTGTGACGGCCTCCTTTTTGTCGTTCCGTCGCATGTGGCCAGGCTCGTCCTCCAGCAGCTCGCTCCTCTCGTGCCCTCCTCTATGCCCCTGATCAGTGCGACAAAGGGTGTTGAAGAAGAGACGTTCAAGTTGATGACTCAGGTGATGGAGGAGGTGCTGCCTGTGCCGCTACATTCCAGGCTGATGGTTTTGTCCGGGCCGAGTTTTGCGGCAGAAGTGAGTCAGAGGCAGCCCACGGCTCTCTGTCTCGCGGGGCGGGACTCCTCTCTGGTGAGCGCGTTTCAAGCGGCATTGATGACCCCCACGCTGCGCGTCTATGCGGATAGCGATATGACCGGCGTCCAATTGGGCGGGGCATTGAAGAACGTGATGGCCATAGCAGCCGGAGTTGTCGACGGACTGGGCCTTGGCCACAATGCCAGGGCTGCCTTGATTACGAGAGGCCTGGCTGAAATGGTTCGCCTTGGGATGGCGATGGGCGCCGATGCGCGCACGTTTTACGGACTCTCGGGCATGGGAGATCTGGTGCTGACCTGTACCGGCTCGTTGAGCCGGAATCATACGGTCGGCGTTCGGCTAGGGAAAGGCGAACGGCTGGAGACGATTCTCGGCGGGATGCAAGCCGTGGCCGAAGGTGTACGGACGGCCAAGGCGGCGTCGGGATTAGCCCATCGCCACAATGTTGAAATGCCGATCGTGCGCGAGATCAACGCGGTATTGTTCGAAGGCAAGTCCTGCCGCAAGGCGGTCACGGATCTCATGGAGCGTGATGCCAAGCCTGAGAAGGGGAACGCATGAATCCTGCAGCGCTCGAACGATTGCTGACAAAAGTCCAAACCGGCACGTTGCCTGTGGCGACGGCGATGGAACAGCTTCGCACCTTGCCCTATGAAGATCTCGGATTTGCGTCGCTCGATCATCATCGATCGTTACGGCAGGGTTTCCCCGAGGTCATCTTCTGCGAGGGGAAGACGTTGGTGCAGATTCGTGCGATTGCGAAGGCCCTCTTGAAACATCATCGTCCATTGTTGGCGACGCGTGCGACTCCCCAAGTCGGCGCACTCATTACACGGCTTGACCGCCGAGCGGTCTATCATGACGAGGCGCGGATTGTGTCGATTCGCGACCCCAAGCGCCGGCTGCAAGGGCATGTGCTGGTGGTGACCGCGGGGACTTCCGATATTCCCGTCGCGGAAGAGGCGAGAGTGACGGCGGAGGTGATGGGGAGCCGGGTTGAGACGCTCTATGACGTGGGCGTGGCCGGCATTCATCGGTTGCTCGAGCGTCAAAGCCGGCTCATGCAGGCCCGAGTGGTCGTGGTGGTCGCAGGGATGGATGGAGTCTTGCCCAGCGTCGTCGGCGGGTTGGTGGCCTGTCCGGTTGTGGCCGTACCGACGAGTCGGGGCTATGGTGCAAGTTTCGGTGGATTGGCCGCGCTGTTGACGATGCTGAATTCCTGCTCGGCGGGGGTCGGCGTCATGAATATCGATAATGGCTTCGGGGCCGGGTGCCTCGCGCACCGGATCAACGTATTGGCAGGATGCTGAAAAAGTCTGCCAGCTTCGTTCTCGCCTCGAAAGCATCCTCAACGTACCCCAGAGGGTACGCCTCCGGTGCTTTCATCGTCTGCGGCCTTGCTGGACAGCCCTTTTGAGCATCCTGTCGGCTTGCGGGGCTCTGGGGGGGGTGGAGGGTTCTTCGCGGGTTATTTGACTTCGATCGTTCCGCGTTTCGGCCAGCCAACCGTCTGCGTTCTGGGGCCCTTCTCTCCGTTTGCCAGCAATTTCGCGCGCACTTCAAAACGATAGAGTCCTGCTTCTGCCTGGACTTTATGTTGGTCCAGTCCGTCCCACGTCAGCACGACGGAGATCTGTGGAGGGGCTGCGCCGGTGGTCGAGGCGGCATGTGGTCCCAGCGGGGTACGGGTGGCCAGAAAACGGAGGGAGTTCTTCGAGGGCGATGTGATGAATGAGGACACTTCCAGGATGGTCGCGCCGTTCAGCTCTTTGGGGAGTTGGACAAGGGCGGAAAACTGCAATGGACCGGAAGAGACCGTATAGGGGTTGGGGGAGACGGTCAGGTCGAGAATCCTGAGCTCCGGTTCGGAGCGTGGAGTCTGGTGCGGTTTCTTTTTTGCCAAGGCGCTCGGCGGGGCCAAGAGCAGCAGCGCGGCGCAGAGCAGCAGCCAGAGGGCTCGACCATTCCACGATTCGAATACTAATGAACGGGGCAAAGTGAAGGGTCGGCAGATCGTCATAGGGTTTTGTGTGGAGCCGCGTATTGTGGACAAGCGCCCGGTCGGTGGGCCAATGCAGTGGGGATAACACAGCGTTGGAAGGCTGTCAACGCTCGCCCTGGCCGATTGCCGTTCGTACGCGCCTTGGGTAAGATGGGCGCGGTCTGAGTTGAGTCGAGAAAGGATCTACGTGGGCGGGCATCTCCATTTCGATTGTTATTCCGGCATCAGCGGCGATATGACCCTCGGCGCGCTTGTGGATGTCGGCGTGCCGTTCCCCGATTTGGTGAACGGGCTGAAGCGGCTTCGTCTTTCAGGCGTCACGCTCCGGAAGCGGAGGGTGCAACGGGGAGCGATCCATGCCACGAAGGTCGACGTCATTATTGCGAAGGGGTTGCAGCATCCGCTGTCCCTCACGCGTATTCACCGGATCCTTGCCGCAAGCCGACTCTCGGACAAGATCAAGCAGCAAAGCCGATCCGTCTTCGATCTCTTGGCCGAGGCGGAGGGGCATGCCCATCGTGTGGCCAAAGATCACGTCCATTTCCATGAAGTCGGTGTGCTCGACTCGTTTGTCGATATCGTCGGCGGGCTCATTGGCTGTGATCTGTTAGGCGTCACGCGTGTGACGGCCTCCCCCGTTAATGTTGGAACGGGGACGTTGCAATCTGCGCATGGGATCTTGCCGGCGCCCGGTCCGGCGGTCGCCATTCTGGCCAAAGGGATTCCGATCTACAGTGCCGGTCCCGCCCGTGAACTGACCACACCGACTGGCATGGCGCTGTTGCGCACGCTAACATCGGAGTTCGGTCCCATGCCGGTCATGACCCCGACGACGATCGGGTATGGTGCGGGAGATGCCGATCCCATAGGCTGGCCGAATGCCTTGCGGGTGTTTCTTGCGAGGCCGTCAACTACACATACGCGCGAACAAGACACTGTGCTGCAGGTCGAAACGAACCTCGACGATGTCAATCCCCAAGTCTATGAGCATGTGATGGAGCAGTTACTGTCCCGTGGGGCGCTGGACGTAACGCTTGCGCCGGTCATCATGAAACGTGGACGCCCCGGTGTCGTCCTAACCTGTCTTGTCGCGCAGGCAGAGCTGGAGGGGATTCTTGATGTGGTGTTTCAAGAAACGACGGCGTTGGGAGTTCGAGTCTGTGAGGTCATGCGACAGATCCTCCCCCGGCGATTTGTGTCGGTGAAGGTGCCTGGAGGAGTTGTCCGGATGAAGATTGCCGAGGTAAATGGTACGACGACGAAGGCCGCTCCAGAATATCTCGATTGTAAACGGATCGCCGAACGAACGGGCCGCCCCGTGAAAGCCGTACTCGACGAGGCGGCCCTCGCCTATGCCAAACGGCGGGTGACCAGGACGGCGGGTCCGCGATGACGGTCTTTCTCTACAGCTTCCTATTCTTTGTTTCCGTGGCGGTGACGTTGGGAGCCTGCACGCTCTTCACGAACGCCATTGAATGGCTGGGTAAACGATTCGATTTATCCGAAGGCGCGGTCGGCGGCGTGTTGGCCGCCATTGGCACCACATTGCCAGAAACGTCGATCCCGATCATCGCCATCTTCTTCGGGGCGAGCCGTGCGGAAGTGGAGGTGGGCTTGGGCGCAATCCTCGGCGCGCCCTTCATGTTGAGCACCCTGGTGATCCCCATCTTGGCGATCTTGCTGGTGGTCTATGCCGGTTTCGGGAAGCGAACGGCGGTGTTCAAGTTGAATTATCCCGATGTGAAGGGCGATCTCTCCTTCTTCGTGGTGGCCTATACTGTTGCGCTGGCCTGTGTTTTTATCCCTTCTCGGCTGGTGCACATCCTGGCCGCCGTCGGGTTGCTGAGCCTCTATCTCTATTATGTGAAACTGAAATTCAGTGAGGTGGCCGAGGAGGGGGGCGAGGGGGGCGCGCTTGAACCGCTGTTCTTTGCCAGAAAGGCGGCCGTCCCATCGTTTGGACTCATCGCACTTCAAGCCATCCTCGGTTTAGCCGGTCTGGCATTCGGAGCCCATCTCTTTGTGCTCGCTGCGGAAACGATTGCCGGGGCCCTGTCGATCTCGCCGTTGATCCTGGCCCTCCTTGTTGCGCCCCTCGCGACCGAGCTGCCGGAGATGTCGAACAGTTTCCTCTGGCTCTATCGAAAGAAAGATCGTTTGGCAGTCGGGAACGTCACAGGCGCCATGGTCTTTCAGGGCACCATCCCGGTGTCGATCGGACTTCTGGGCACGGACTGGGCGCTCGCACCGACGGCGTTGATCACGATGGTACTCGCGGTGACGGCGTCCACCTTCTTATGGGTACAGGCTGCATGGAGCGGTTTCTGGCGGCCCTGGTTGCTGGGCGGAAGTGCGGTTCTGTATATCGGGTATGTCCTGTACCTGTACTGGGTCTAAACTAGGATGCTGAAAAAGTCCGCCAGCTTTGTTCTCGCATCACTCAGAGGCTCAACGTACCGCAAGGGTACGCCTCGCCTCCTCGCTCGCTGCGGCCTCGCTGAACGGCCTTTTTGAGCATCCTGATCGATGCGTAATTGGTGAAGGGTATGAATGGTAGAAAGAATATGACGAAGTCGAAAGATAAACCACTGCTCGGTATTACGATGGGCGATCCAGCCGGGATCGGTCCCGAAGTGATTGCGAAGGCCTTGGCTTTGGCAAAGGTGCGACGGCTCTGTCGTCCACTGGTGATTGGCTCATTTCCAGTGATGCAGCAGGCGGTTAAGAGTTTGAAACTGAAGCTGAATGTGATTCGCGTGGAGGGCCACGAAACCGTGCCTCCACGGTTGAATCAGCTTGCCGTATTGGACCCACTCGAGCATCCCCTTGGGCGGTTTTCTCGCGGGGTTGCGGCGGCTGAGACCGGGGCTGCGTCCGTGTTGTTCATCAAGAAGGCCGTGGAGCTGGCGCAGCTCGGTTGTATCGACGGCATGGTCACAGCCCCGATCAACAAAGAGGCCATCAACATGGCCGGCTGCCATTTCCCCGGTCATACGGAACTGCTGGCAGACCTGACCAAGACGCAGGACTCCGGTATGATGATTATCGGCGGGCCGCTCCGAATCATGTTCGTGACGACCCACGTCGCGATCAAAGACTTACCGTCCCTCCTCACTCAAGCCAAGATCGAAAAAGCCATCAGATTGGCTCATGTGGCCCTGAAAGATTTGTTCGGGATTCAGAAACCGAGAGTCGGTGTCGCCGCGTTAAATCCCCATGCAGGAGAACATGGACTGTTCGGGGACGAAGAAGCGCGGATCATTCTCCCGGCGGCTCGTGCGGCGCAGGCCCGAGGGATTCGCGCCAGCGATCCCTTGCCGGCCGATACCCTGTTCGGCAAGGCGGCGAGAGGCGATTACGATGGAGTGGTGGCCCTCTACCACGACCAGGGGTTGATTCCCTTAAAACTTGTCGCGTTCGGTACCTGTGTGAACCTGACAGTGGGATTGCCGATCATTCGCACCTCGGTCGATCATGGGACGGCGTTCGATATTGTAGGGAAAGGCATCGCAGACCCCGGCAGCCTGGTCGAGGCGATCACGCTGGCTGCGACGTTAGCCAAGAGACGGTGAGGGGTCTATTGGGTCTATCTGGTCTGTCTCGTCTGTCTGGTTTCATAGTCTGGACCGAACCAGATAGACTGAAACGACCAGATAGACGAGACAGACCAGACAGACCATCTCAAGAGGAGCCTATTGATGACCAGCCAATCGAGTGCGGCGCGTGACATGATACAGAAGCAGTTAAAAGATTTGGACGTAATTTTCTCAGAGACCATGGAGACGCTCAACACGGTTGCCGGAGCAGAACGACTCGTCAAATGGAAAGCCAGAACGGTTACGCTCCTCACGGAATCTCTGGGAGCGAAGGAAGGGCAGAAGTTTGCAGCGCTGCAGCCGGGTCCCTCGTTTACCAACGACTTGGTGGAAGAGTTTACGGACCTCATCGACTATTTCAAAACGCCGTTGCTCGATCTAGTGAAACAACTGGCGCAAGCCGCGCCTTCTCTTCCCGGCGGGAATTAACTGGTGTCGACTCCTGATCTCCCTCCCCCGCTCAAGCGGCTCGGCCAAAACTTTCTCATCGATCCCAACATTGTACGCAAAATCGTCGCCTTGGCGGAATTGGGCCCCAGCGACCATGTCCTTGAAATCGGTCCAGGCCGCGGCGTCCTGACAGAGATGCTGAGTCACGCAGCCGGTCGTGTGACGGCGGTCGAACTGGATCCACGGCTTCATGCCTATCTCGAGACCAGGCAGGCGGAGTTTCCGAATGTGGAATTGATCTGCGACGACGCATTGGCCTATCCGGTCGAGCGCCTGCCGATGGGGACAGTCGTCGTGGCCAATTTGCCCTACTACATTTCAACCCCACTACTCTTTCGATTACTCGACCAGCGTGGCCGCTTTCCCCGCATGGTGCTCATGCTGCAGAACGAGGTGGCCGATCGATTAGTGGCCCAGCCAGGCGGGTCGGACTATGGCGTCCTTTCCGTGATGGCGCAGTATGCCGCCGACATTGCCAAATCCTTTCGTGTTTCAGCGCACTGTTTCAGGCCGAGGCCTGAGGTTGGTTCGGCGGTGGTGCTGCTCCGGACGAACGAAGACCGGAGGCTTGGCCCGCAGGAAGAAGTGGCCTTTCGTGCACTCGTGAAGGCGGCTTTTGCACATCGAAGAAAAACGCTCATCAATTCCCTGCGAGACGAAGGATTTGAGATCCATCGTGTGGCCGAGACCTTGGAACGGTTGGAGATTGGTCCGACTCGCCGGGCCGAAACCTTGTCGGTCGAAGACTTCCTCCGGTTTGCTGCCGCACTCCGTTGACGAGGTGCCCTAGCTGCCAGATCGCTCGTTTCGGCTGCCATGCGTTTGAAATGACCCATTCCCTGTGCTAGCATCCGTGCTATGGGTGCATCCACTTCGGCCAAGCGGGGAGAGGCCCGCGGCGCCGCTTCCCCCCCGTCACACATTAAGCGAGAAGTGATCGGAGTTGTCCTGATCGCGTTGAGCCTGCTCACGCTGCTCAGTCTCGTCTCGTTCGTGCCCAATGGCCTGAATTCAGGAATGGGGTCAGCGGTTGCCGGTTCGTCGGCCTCACAGAACCTTATTGGATCCGTCGGGGCGCTCTTTGCATCGGCACTCTTTTCCTTAATTGGCGGAGCGGCCTATCTCTTTCCACTTCTGCTGGGCCTGATCGGCGTCCGTTGTTTCACGCAGAGCGACCTATCGATCCGTCTGCGGTATGCCGGCGCGTCATTGGCGGCACTCCTCTTTCTCAGTGGCTTTCTCCATCTTGAAATCATGGCAGTGCCGACTCTCTCCAGCGGCCTCATTTACCGAGGCATGGCGGGGGGCTACTTCGGGCAACTGTTGGCCGAAGGCCTGCGAGCCTATTTTGCGAGTACCGGCGCGCACATTCTGATCGTGGCGGGCCTCTTGGTCTCGGTCATTTTCACGACACCCATCTCGCTTTCGGAAATTGCACAGAAGCTTCCAGGCTGGGGCAATGGGTTGCTTACACTGGTGCGGGGGTGGATCCCGGAACGACCGGTGGAAGAACCAGTTCCTGAGTCGGCCAAGAAAGCGAAACAGAAATCTTCGAAATCCATCCGTGCGGTCATCGAGGAGTCGCTCCCGGACGCGATCGCAGAACCGGAGTTGGATTGGCCGGTCATTCAGCCATCGCGCCGACCGACCCCCGAACCGGCAGAAGCGATTGAGGAGGAGTCGGACCAACCGGTGTTTGCCATTCAGGCGAAGACCGGCGACTATATATTGCCGGACCCGGCTCTACTCTTGACCGAGCCGTCAGGCCCTCTGGGGCGCGTGACAGAAGAAGAAATCAAGGCGCAATCGGATGTGTTGACCCGCGCACTCACCAGTTTTGGCATCGCAGGGAGGGTGACGGAAGTTCGTCCTGGACCGGTCGTGACGATGTACGAGTTCGAGCCGTCGCCGGGGACCAAGGTCGCACGGATTGTGAACCTGGCCGACGACTTGGCCCTGGCCTTGAAAGCGGTCAGTCTCCGGATCGTGGCGCCGGTTCCGGGAAAATCGGTGGTCGGGATCGAGGTGCCGAACCTGTATCGCGAGACGGTGTCGATGAAGGAAGTCATGACGAGCGAGGCGTTCTCACGCGCCAAATCGAAGCTCAGCTTGGCGTTGGGGAAAGACATTTTCGGCGCGCCCCTGATTGCCGATCTGAAAACGATGCCGCACTTGCTGGTCGCCGGCGCCACCGGGGCAGGGAAAAGCGTCAGCCTCAATACGATGCTCTTGAGCATATTGTTTTCAGCCAGGCCCGATGAGGTCAAGCTGCTCCTGATCGATCCCAAGATGCTCGAATTCCAAACGTATGACGGTATTCCTCACTTGTTGCGGCCGGTCATTACCGATCCTAAGTCGGCAGCACGTGGACTCAGCTGGGTCGTAGCCGAAATGGAGCGGCGTTACAAATTACTGTCGGAGGCAGCGGTCAGAAATATCGATGCCTACAATCGGAAGGTCGCAGGGGCGCAGGGTGTGCTGGAGGCGGAAGCGGCGGCCAAGTCGGACCAGCCGGAACTGCCCATCCAGTTTCTGTCTGAAGAGGAACGGCTCTCTGCCGGAGAGACGGCGCTTCCCGAGGGAAGCCCAGGATCGTTCATGCCGCCGAAGACTCCGCCGGAGCCTTTGCCCTATATCGTCGTGATGATCGATGAGTTGGCAGATTTGATGATGGTGGCGCCGAAGGAAGTGGAAGACAAGATTGCGCGGTTGGCTCAGATGGCCCGTGCATCGGGGATCCATCTCGTGCTGGCGACGCAACGTCCATCGGTGGATGTGTTGACCGGCTTGATCAAGGCGAACTTCCCGGCTCGCATCGCCTTTCAAGTGTCGTCGAAGACCGACTCACGCACGATCCTGGATGCGAACGGTGCAGAAGCGCTGTTGGGCCGTGGAGATCTGCTCTATATGGCATCGGGGACCGGACGTCTCATGCGAGGGCACGGGTCGTTTGTGTCGGATGAGGATGTCCGCCGCGTGGTCGAATTCGTGAAGGATCAAGCGAAGCCGGCCTATAATCAGGAGTTACAGATTGCGCTGAAACAGGAAGATGCCAAAGAGGAAGAGGCATTGGACGAAGTCTATGAGCAGGCGAAGGAGTTGGTCCTGTCCACCGGCCAAGCATCGGCGTCGCTGATTCAGCGTCGGTTGCGGGTGGGCTATCCTCGCGCCGCTCGAATGATCGAACAAATGGAGTCGGACGGTATTGTGGGTGCGGCTGGCCGCGATGGACGAAGAGAGGTTGTGGGGCGGCGAGGGCCGGTAGGAGAGGCAGAGGAGGCGTGAGGAATGTGGAGGGTGACTGCCCTGCTCGCAGAACGCGCACGGTGATACGGTGCTCGTTCGATGCGCGCAATTGCAGTCACCCTCCACACCCCTCTATATTGGTATGATGAAAAAAATAAGCTGGACATGTGTTATCGGAGGTCTGCTCCTGTGCGGTTGGAGCCTATTCTCACCGCTGGTATGTGCTGCCGCGGATGAGGACAGAGAGAAGGCCCTGAAGGAAGTGCGAGAGGTGGTCAGGCAACTTCAGGCGCGGTATGAGAAAACGAAAGATCTTCAAGCGGACTTTACGCAGAAGACGACGATCGAGGGGTTTGACAGGGCCATCACGTCCACGGGGAAGGTCTATATCAAGAAGCCTGGCCGGTTACGCTGGAGTTATTTTGATCCGTCGGTCGAAGATATTTACGTGAATTCAGACGATGTCAAAGTCTATGTGCCTGAGCATCGGCAAGTCCTGGTGGGGAAATTGACGCAGATGGCTGCGTCCAAGGCACCCTTGGAGCTCTTGCTCGGAGCCGCGAAGCTCGATGAGTCGTACGATATTGAGCCGACGCCGGGGAAGGGGCGAGGCGTGGGTGGAATCAGACTGTTGACCCTCCTGCCGAAGTCCCAGGAGGGTGAGGCGGGGCGATCGTTACAGCGGATTGTGCTCGAAGTGTTTCCCAAGACCTATTTTATTCGGACGGTGACGCTTCATGAAATGAGCGGCAATGTCGCACGGTTTGAGTTTTCGTCGCTCCAATCCAACATCGGTCTGGGCGATGCCGCCTTCGATCTGAAGTTGCCGGCCGATGTGGAAGTGGTAAAGGCGCCGGTCTTTAGCGCCCCGCAGTGAATGCGGCTGGTGTCGGTTCGAGCACGAGCAGTGGACTGTTGAGCAACCAGGTACAGGTATGAGCCGGACGATGAACAGTTCGTTAATTGAATCGGTCGATGAGGCGGTCACGCGGCTGGATTTCGATCGGCTTTCCCGTGAATATTGGGACCAAAACGAGTTCCTGTTCATTCCGCAATTTCTCTCCCGGTCGGTGGTGGAAGAACATCTCGTCCCTCAGGCGCAAGGCGTGAAGGGCGAGCTGAATCGCAACTATATTCCAGGCCACAAAAAGGGCGGGAGCGTGAGTTACTATACGGTGATGGAGAAGGCCCCGCGCTTTCTCGATCTCTATCGATCCGAGGCCTTCATCGGTCTGTTGAGCCGTCTGGTCAAGGCCAAGCTCAGCCTCTGTCCTGAGAACGATCCCCATTCCTGTGCGCTGTATTACTACACCGAGCCGGGTGACCACATCGGGTTTCACTACGACACGTCCTATTACAAAGGGGCCCGCTATACCATTTTGATGGGGCTCGTCGATCAGTCGACGCAATGTAAACTGGTCTGTGAGCTCTTTAAGGACGATCCGGTCAAATCACCCAAGCATCTGGAGTTGATTACGCAACCGGGCGATCTCGTGATTTTCAACGGGGATAAGCTCTGGCATGCGGTGACGCCACTCGGCGAAGGGGAGGAACGGATTGCCCTCACGATGGAATACGTGACGGACCCGGACATGGGAACGATCAAGCGGCTCTATTCCAACCTCAAAGACTCCTTTGCCTACTTCGGCCTCCGCACGGTCTTCAAGCAGGCTTTTGCCTCATCCAAACGGCCTTCCTCCTAGCCGGCCGCTGGAAAATTGCGCCCGCGTCGTTCTTGCTCCGAAAGCAGCCATAACTTCTCGCTGAGGCTACGCCTCCGGTGCTTTCGTCGGCTGCGGCCTTGCTGGACGGCCTGTTTGAGCTTCCTGCGAGAGTGTTCTCCCGTACTACAGGTGTGCGTATTCTCACGAAACTGTTCGCATACTATCATTTGAAAGCGGCCAACAATTTCATTCAACACAGTCAGGGCTCGCAATGGGAGGTGTTCCCAACTGCTGGGGAAATAGCTAAGAGATGGGAGCCTATTTCTGTTCTTTCTGAAGTAAGGCGCTTGCCACCCCGGATAGGGCAAAAGCTTTCTGAGATGAGAGCTGAGCGGCCCTGATCCAACGAAGGGCTCCATCCACATCACCATCTTTTGTTTGAGCAAACGCAAGGGATCTAAGCGTTTCTCCGCTTTCCCTGTCAGGAACCAGCAGGGCATAGCCAAGCGCCTCTTGCAGTGCGCCATCGCGTGCCCGCGACAGGGCAATCTTACTCAGCATCCCCGCCAAGGCGTATTGAAAGAAGTGTGCGTCGGAGAACAGTTTGCTGGCTTGATCATCAAGGTGCCTCACTTGCTCTAACGACCCAGGCGTTTCGACAAACTTCAGCGCCTCGGCAACTGCCAGGCGATGTACTTGTACCAGCGCAAGCGCCTCTACGATCCGCCCTGCCTCTCCTGCAGCTTCTGCAACAGAAGCGAGCGCGATACGCCTTGATTCACCTCTCTTAATTTTCGCTATCGTGCTCATCACTTTATTCACAGGTTCCACAACTATTTGTCGTGCAGCAATTCGATTCAGCGCATAGTCAGTCAGGGACTCTTCTCCTGTTCCGAGCGACGCGGTCTGTAATGCCCCGTCATAATCCTGTGCTCTGGCCTGGATCTCGATGATCTCACTGAGGGCGCTATTACGGTGGCCTTCTATTTCGATGGTCATCGCCACCGTACGCGCTTGGCTGATGTCGTGCGCTCGAGCAAAAATCGCAGCAATTCTCCATCGAAGATCAGCTCTCGCGAAGTTGTTAGACGTGGCTTCAACAACCCCTGTAGCGATGGTGAGACTGCTCAGGCTCCCTCGCACATCACCTTCCGCAAGCTGGCTTTCCGCAATCTCTTTGTACGTTAACGCTTTGACACCTTCGACGGGGATTGTGGCGGCAATGTCGAGCTGACGCGTTCGGTCTTTGACTTGAGTGGCCACAGCTAAGAGTAAATAGCTTTTTAGATACTGATCGTCGGTCACCTTCGTGAGCTGTACCGCTTGGTCGAAAGATCCGGCAGACAGCTGTGCCTGGACAATGGGAATGAGTCTGTATGGATTCAAATGCCATATGTCAGCCACGGTGTGCAGTGCCCCCGGCACATCACCGTCTGCTGCCTGAATCGCTGCGATCCGAAAAAAAGCATCCCCATAAGCGTAGTAGTTATCGGGAATTTGTTTGGTTAGTTGTAGCGCCTTGGAAATGTCGCCAGCGGCAGCATAGGCGACGGCAACAGGAGCCTGAGCGTTGGTGCGTGCAATCTTTTCGGAAATTCGCGCAAGGGTTTGTGTTGCGCCTTTGATATTCCCCTTGTGTGCTTGGATCGCCACAACGGTTGCCAATGCGTTGTCTTTACTCCAAGGAATGGGTTCCCGTTCTGCAGTCTTCATCGCACCGGTTTCGTCGCCGAGCTTTTCTTGGGCCACAATGATGCCAAGGAGGGCTGACCGTTTTACGGTGTCATCTTCTACGTGAGCCGCGTAGGTGCTCGCCTCACGCAGAAGCCCAGTCGGTGAGCGATCATCGGCCAATCCACTGGACGGATGTTGTGTCACGAAGACCAGGGCGAGAACTGTGCATGTCAGTAACCAACGAAGTGTCATACGCCGTGCTATACCCTATTCTCCTAATTATCAGAAGGCGATGGTGGATGGCTGATTCGTGCGGCTCGGCGTACGACGGCCCGTATCTCATCGCGGTTGTAGGGCTTGGTGAGGTAGGAGAATGCGCCTCTGGACAACGACTTTGCGCGGTAGTCTTGTGATGTAAAGGCCGTGAGCACAATAACGGGGAGTGTTGGTGTGATGGATTGGATGGTCTCAAGAAGGGCTAGTCCATCTCCATCTGGCAATCCAATGTCGAGTAAGGCCGCGGCGAAGATGGCCGTTCTCACCTGCGTCAGCGCATCGTGGCAGGTCGAGACCGTTGTCACCAAAAAACCATCATGTTCGAGCAGGTCATGCAACGCGGTCAGGATGTCAGGGTCGTCATCGACGATGAGAACAGCCTGCAGGGTCGTCTGCGAATTCATCTGCCTGGTTTCCCGAGGTCGTAGGGTCGGGATGATTTGTGATGAACGTTCAAGTGGCATTGAAGACGGTGTCATGTCCAATAAATGAAATAACCGATCCTGGAGGCATCACTTCATGGACGATTGTGCCGTAATCCCGGTTTGTGCACGTGCTTCAGCAGGATGAACGGTTCCATTGCCGGGGATTGTGGCACGAGGATGCACGTTCATCGATTGACCGATTAATCGGGGCCGTCCGGCGCGGAGCGCCATCATCCGTTTCGGGAATGGGCTCTGACGTGATGTTTCCAGGTCGGCGAGGGAAGCTCGTAGGGACTCAGCGATCAGCCACGCGAGCTTCAGATTCGGGCTCCAATAGACCGCATCGCGGAGCCGATCGACGAGATCGCCAGGGAGGCTGACGGTAAGTCGGACTGTTCGAGGTGGTCGGCGATCAGACGTTATTGCCTCGGACGGCGGACTCAGGGCTTGGCGAAGTTGTTGCTCGGATACGCTGTGCGGAATGGGTCGTGGCATTCGGGGCATCATCTCTCCCATCGGTCTATTGTATGACAAGGTTGTTCATGTGGTCTGCTCAAGCCTGAGACTCCGACGCGCTCAACAGTCTCGATCAAGCTGGAGGGCCGCGCCGCTCCTGAGGGGCAGGACGCGGCCCTGATGGCAGAAGCGCGTGGCGGTGGGAGGGCTCCGGATGGGCACAATCCAGAGGTAGTCCTACCTGCATGAGAGGCCTGTGCCTCTTGGGTGGGGACCCACCGGCAATTCGCTTCGCCAACAATCGTCCAGCGTATGATCATCGGCCTCGTGCCATTCATTGCTCACGTCGTGCGATACCAGACTACAGCAACCCTCGTACCAGAGATCTCTTCACAGAGAGGCTCAGAGAGAAACGCTGTAAGTCATTGAGTAGATGATGAATAGAGAGTGAGCACAAACGATATGCCGCCAGTACAGAGGCGTATCTGATTCGGTACGAGACTTATCCTGGAGGATACAGGCGTAGAGAGAATGCGAGAGATGGAGATGCTGATGCGCGTGAAATGGAACGCGGTCTACTGGTGGAGATGTTTCATGGCAGCGGCACAGAGAATAATGAAGAAACCGATCCAGAGCGCCGCACGCTGAAAGGGGATCGCTTCGTAGATGACTTCATCGTCTTCATCTGCGTCATCGGATTTGAAGATCACGGTATAGAGGAAGAGTGTTAGGAGGCAGAGGACGAGAAACAGTTTGATGAAGAAGACGGTCAGGTATTTGGCATGGTGTTGGATTCCGCTGCCGGTTTGCGAGGTGATGACTTGATTGACGTAGTGGAAGTTGATGCCACCGGTAAAGAGGAGGACGACGAGTAGGATGCCGGCGACTTTCTTGTAATGCTGATAGAACGCGTCGGTGATCGGCTTGATCTGTTCTTTGGCAACCGCCTGCTTCAGTCCAGGGGTGACGGCCATGACGAGGAATGCGAGTCCGCCGATCCAGATGACCGCAGATAAGAGGTGAAACCAATGATTGACGATCGGGAGCAGCGTGTTCAGGTCGGTGACGATGCTTTGAAGTGCGTCCACTGTTGTTATAACTCGTGATGGGTGAAGGGTGACCGGTGATGAGTCATAACGAAAGAACCGGTGTGGGCGGGATCAATGTTTCCTAGCTTATCACGCATCACTGATCACCCCTCACGCTATGGCCGGAACATCGGCGCGTCGTTGCCGAAGCGCTTCTTGCGGAGCTCTTCCATCAACTCAATAGTAATCAGGGGGATGTTATTCTCGCGCGCATGTTTTTCGACGCCCTTTTTCACCATGGCTCGCAAGAAATAGGGAATCTTGTTGAGCCGTGACTCCGAGTCGATATCCCAGGCCACATCGCCTTCTTCCGGCGTATTGAACGCGACTTTGATCTTCTCGCCCCCCTTCGGCGTATAGAGACACCATTCATCTTCGTCCAGCCAATCGCCGTGATCGACGTAGGGCCGCGCACGGCAGCCTCCGCAGATGTCGGTATATTCGCAATCGCCGCATTTGCCTTTGAGCTGCGGATAGCGGAAGGAGTTGAAGACGTCGGACTTTTCCCACAGATCGGCGAAGCTGGTCTCGCGGATGTTCCCGGCTGACAGGGGCATGTAGGGGCAAGGGGTCAATTCGCCGTTGGGAGTCACGCGCGCGTAGTTGGTGCCGGCGAGACAGCCGCCGCCCATATAGCCCGTCGCTTTGGTGATCGGGGAGTTCGGATCTTTTTCGTAGGCCAGTCGTTTGAAGTGCGGCGCACAGCGAGCCCGGACGAGCATACCCTTGTAATTGTCCTGACAGTTGACCAGGTAGCCGAGCACTTCTTCGTACTGGGCCGGGGTGATGTCGGTCAGTTCTTCGCCGCGCCCAGTACAGACCATGAAGAAGACGTTCAGTACCTTGGCGCCAAGTTGGTGCGCCCAATCGATGACGGCAGGCAGCTCCTGATAATTCATGGGCTGCGCGCTGAAGTGGACTTGGAAGGCCAAGCCGTTCCGTTTGCAGGCTTCGATGCCGGCGAGCGCGGCTTCCCATGCGCCGGGGACGCCACGAAACTGGTTATGCTTCTGCGGATCGAGCGAGTCGATGCTGATGCCCATGCCCATCACGCCGATCTCGACCAGGTCCTTCGCCATTTGGTCGTTGATCAACATGCCGTTGGTCCCGAACACGACCATGAATCCGTGTTTCACCGCATGGCGTGCAATGTCGAGGATGTCGGGGCGGACGAGCGGTTCGCCTCCTGTGATCACGATGAGGCAGCCCTTGTTGACCTCGGCAATCTGATCGATAAGCTTGAAACATTCTTCGGTCGAGAGTTCATCGTCCCCGCCGGCGGACTTCGTCGTCGCGTCGAGATAGCAATGGTCGCACTTGAGATTGCAGCGTTTCGTGAGGTTCAGTGCAAGCAGATAGGGCTTGAAGTCGTCGACGGTCCGGCCATCGTGCGGCGCCGGGGCCGTGGATGACGGAGTGATGAACTTCGTCACCTGTTGCTGAATAGAGCCGAGCGTACCGCCCAGCGTCTGGAAGTTCAGGACCGGCAGCGATCGTCCCATCAGTGGCTGGCCCCGGACTTCGATGCACCGGTCAGGTTCGCAATCATGTCCTTCAGGTTGCCGGTCTTCATGGCGTCCGCCATGTAGTCCTTGGCTTGCTCAATGCCTTCATTGGCCACGTCTACCGAAATGGCCGTGACGCCGATCTTATCGGCATGTTTTTCGATAAGGGCGCGGGTACATTCACGCATAAATCCCTCTGGCGCTCGCTCGAGCCTGGCTTGAGCGTCGGGAGACCAGGTATAGGGAGACGCGGGGGCTGGTTCCGTCGCATGGCCGTTTCCGTTCTCATGGCCGTTTTCGTGAGAAGCGGCTGCGCCATTGGTACCGTTTGTCGCAGCGGTGACGGTTGCCTGCGCTTCGGTCGAGGCGCCCGTCCCCTTGTTTGCGAAGATGGGCGTGTAGTCTTCCGAGGCCGCTTCCTGAATCATGGGTGCGGCATATTCCAGCGTGATTGTGGTCATGCCGAGTTTGCGAGCGGTCTTTTCGATTTTGGCTTTGGCACGTCGGCGTTGGAAGCCGGCCGGGACTGCACGGATGCCTTCTTTGGCATCCTTGGTCCATTGCATGGGGACGTCATCGTAGGCCAGATCGGTTTCAATCGCTCCTTCAGCGTTCGCGGCTGCTTCGAAGATGGTCTTATCGACCAGCTTGAAGCGATCACCACCGGCGGCGCAGACGGGGCATTTCACGGGCGTTTCGCCCTTGCCGATGTAGCCGCAGCCGTCGCAGACGAAGTAATCCTGGTTCATCCGGTCCAGGTAGCCTTGAGTCGCTTCACTGACTTTCGGCTTTTCTTCCACGATCTCGGTCATCATGCCGCTGAGCGTCGAACCCATGAGGTCTTTTGCCACGGACTCGTCGGCCTGCATCTTGTCGCGGTCGATGCCCGCTGCGTCCAAGCTGCCGCCCAGCGCGCGCATGGCATCCATCGCGCCCTTGGGGAGAATGTGTCCGATGGCCGTATCGACGACGGTGTTGCTGATGATGGTGTGGCCCTTTTCGATGGCATACCGATGGATGGCCGTCTTGGCGACGCCTCTGGCGAAGATCGGGATCTTCTCCATGCGACGGAGGGCTTCTTCCGTCCAGGCGATGGTGTATTCCGCCAGGGTATCGATCGGGGGGACATATTTCCGGTTCGACACCAGGATATTGCAAGGGGCCGCCCGCAAGAGGTTTTCGGTATTGCTGCCGATGTCCATGTCTTCGTCGCTATGCACACCGATTCGTCCGACGATGAGCAAGGCCGGGATATCTTTCCGCACATATTGAATGATCTTTTCGAAGGCCTTGCCGTCTAGCAGGGTCGTCTTGACGTCGGTCTTCTCGGCCTGCGCAATCTCGCGGCAGATGTCGAGGTGCGACTGGTAGATCTTCGCAAGGCCGCTGTCGATGATTTCCTCGTGGAGTTTTTCCTGTTCCTTGAATCGGAATACCTTGCCGGCTTCCTCGTTGAGGACGCCCGAGATGCTATGGAAGGCGGCATAGTGGAAATAGGGATCGAAGGCGGAGATGGCTTCGACCGGCATGTTGAAGGCTTTGCCTAATGCCAGACCGGTCATGAGTCCGCCGAAGGAATAGGGGCTGCCGTCTACGGCGACGACGATTCTGCCTGCGGTCATGGGCTGGGTCTGCTTCACGATCAGCATGTCTGAGTTCCGCACCCGACGCAGGACGCGCTCGGTATTGCTGCCGATGACGCTGTCTTTCACCGCGCCGACACCCAAGGCACCCATGATGACCAGCTCGTAGGCGTTAGTATTGATATCCTCGGCTAGCACTTTCCAGTTCCGGCCTTCGAGGGAGCGGCGCTCGATCGGCAGGTTGTTTTCCGCGCATTTCTTGTCGACGTAGTCGAGGTAGGAGTCGGTAATGATCTGCAGCCCGCGCGTAATCAGCGAATCGTGAATTTGTCGCTGACGGTCGAGTTCTTTTTCATCGTGGTACTCTTCGGGCAAGCCTGCTTCCATCTGCTTGAAGCGCTTGTCGTGCATTTTGGCCGCGTAGACGTGGCTCCCCACGATCTTCGAGCCAAAGGCTTTGGCGAAGTGCACGCCGATGTCGACGGCGGTATTGGAATGGTCTGAGTTATCGACCGGCACATAGATCGTCTTATACATTGAAAAGTCTCCTCCGGATGCCCTCCAGGCCAGGGCGAACGAGAGTAATTGTCAAAAAAACCAAACGGTTGACGTACCTATCCAGGCTCAGGGAACGCGCATGATAACATCGGCCCAAAATGGAATGCAAGGCATCGAATGGGGTAGGTGAATGGGATTTAGACCCCCCGTGTGACCGTGGATTTACCGCCAGAGTCCTTTGCGGCACGAAGCGATTGTCGGGAACGGAGGATTTCTTCCAAGGAGAGGAGGGCGTCGCGTCCGGAGTTCCCTTCGATCCCTCGAATCAGGCTCTTGTCTGCATAAGGGCCTGATTCTTTTGGGGCTTGGGAGAGAGACCCCGTCCATTTCCTCGGGTCCTTGCTGCCATCTTTTCGTTCCCAGGCACGGAGGCAGGCCTTGGCGATGAACGAGTTCAGCGGCGCCGGGTTATAGAGGAGCTTTCTGATACTCGTCGGGGTCAGCATCAGAGGGTTATAGCCGGCCGAGAGATAGCCTTCTTCTAAGAGTCGTTCTTCAAGATCCGTGTTCGGCTGAATGCCTAAAAAGAACATGAGGGGGAACACGCGCTCTTCACCCAGGATCGAGGCGACTTTCTTATAGGACTCCACGCTTTGGAGTAGAGTCTCCTCGGTTTCTTTCGGGCTATTCAGCGAATAGTTGAGGATGACCTTCCCCTTGAACCCTGCTTCCGCCAGATAGCGGCAGCCGTCGTAGAGCTTCTCGAGCTTGAACCCCATGTGGAGGTCGTTCAGCACCTCTTGGGAACCGGACGTAATGGCGACTTCGAGATCGCCGACGCCGGACCGAACCATGAGTTTCGCCAATTCCGGGGTGATCAGCGAGGTCCGGATATAGCCGGACCATTCGATCTCCAGTTTCTCGGCGAGAATCCGCTCCAGAATCTCGGTACATTGGGGGTAGGCTTCTTTCCCGGTAATGAATTGGGCATCCGTGAACCAGAACCGCCTGGCACCCCATTGATGGTAATGCTGAGAGATATCCTGGACGACCATGGAGGGGGGCCGATAGCGCACCCGTTTTCCTTCAATATAAGGATACAGGCAGAAGGCGCAGTCGTAGGGACAGCCCCGTTTGGATTGAACGCCGATGGATTCACCAATATATTCTTTATATTGCGGGAAGATCGAAGTCAGATATGGCAAGTCGACGGTGAGCGCATCGAGGAGAGCCGGCGCGCCCTGCTGGCCCTTTCGAACGGTCTTTCCCTCCCGAACAATATAACGTTCGTTCTCTAGCGACTGGCCTTCGACTACCTTGAGGATGGCGTCTTCGCCTTCCCCGAGAATTCCGATCGTCCCTTCCGGGAGTTTCTGGATCAGTTGGTCGGCAAAAGCCGTAAAGGCTCCGCCGCCGATCATGATCTGCGCCTTCGGGAATTCCTTCGCGATCAACCAGGGGTAGGAGAGTGCCGCCCGGATATGACTGTAGTAGCGGTAGAGCTGTTGCAATCCCGCAAATGATGCGGTAATCCGCTTGAGCGGGTTGCTCGCAAAGTAGAAGTTGAACGCATGTTCCAGCGAGGAGTCTCCCTCATGCGGCGAAAAGATCTGAATGTCGCGCCATGAGAAACAGACGAGGTCCGGCTTGAACTCGGTAGCCGCATCACGGACCGCGCTGATCCGTTGAGCGTCGGGAAAGAGGGACAGGTCGAGAATGCGCTGCCGCACCTCCGGCTTGCGCCGATGGATAAAGTCAGCCAGATAGGTCACCCCGATGGGGTAGACCTTCTTGCAGGGGAGGAAAATGTAAAGAATTGAATTCATATTGCTATGAGCCATCAGCTACCAGCCGTCAGCTTTGATGCTGAAAGCTGACGGCTTCCTGGCTATTTTACCGCCACATGGATCGCCACGATCCCACCGGTCAGATTGTGATACTCCACCTGGCGAAAACCCGCATCGAGGAGTATCTGTTTCAGCCGTTCCTGGTCCGGGAAGTTCCTGATGGAAGCAGGAAGATATTCATAGACGCCGGTCGTGTCATGCGCCACTTTCGTGCCGATCCAAGGAAGCAGCCGGAACGAGTACCAATCGTACAGGGCCCGGAGCCATCCGAAGATCGGTCTGGAAAACTCCAGACAGACAAACCGTCCTCCCGGCTGCAGAATACGATGAATCTCCGTGACCGCCTGTTGAAGGTTTCCGACGTTTCTCATGCAGAATCCCGTCGTCACGGCATGGAACGTCGCATCGGGGAATCCTAGATGTTCGGCGTTAGCTTCGAGACAGGTGATTTTCTGTCCGAGGCCCCGGCTTGTGATTTTCTTTAGCCCCTCGACGAGCATGGCATGGTTCAAGTCTGAGGCAATGACGCGACCCTCGGCTCCCATGCGTGGTTCGATCAAGAGGGCCAGATCGGCTGTGCCGGCTCCCACGTCGAGTGCCCGGCCTCCCGCGGTCACCGGGACATAGGAGGCCGTTATGTTCTTCCACCGGTGGTGGAGCCCAAAACTTAACAGCGTGTTGTTCAGATCGTAGCAGCCGGCAATTGAGGTGAACATCCGCTGCACGGCCTGTTCACGCGCTGAACCGGTCCAGGTCGACACCGCTTGCGCGGGGGCCTGGGTCTTCGAGGAAGCAGAGGGATGTCCCGCTTGTACCATGGCAGCCGTGGTAGCACCTGCTTTCCCGATTTGTCAAGGTGACTGAACCGCTACGCTCTATTCTTGAGCCGATGAGCGGATCAATTGCCGGCACGAGCATGCGAACACGATATCAAGAATATCGGCGTCGGCATTCCGCACGATAAGACGGTCGCAGCCACATCAGCTACCTCGTCCGTCCCAAGATTTGTTTGTGCCGTGAAGTCTGTTTCGTAAGCGGCGCCTGCTTGATACAATCGTTGCAGGGTGGAGGTTGTAATGTAAGAAGACCGCGATTCTGACCGGTATGAATACACACGATGGTTGACGCTGAAAGGGGCTCCCATGAAGGCGGCAGAATTGCTGGTTCGGTGTTTAGAGAATGAAGGCGTCCAGTTTGTCTTTGGTGTGCCAGGCGAGGAAACGCTGGAACTGATGGATGCCTTTCTCGATTCCCGTATTCGATTTATCGAGACGCGGCATGAACAGGGGGCGGCCTTCATGGCCGACGTGTATGGACGACTAAGCGGGAAAGCGGGGGTGTGCCTCTCGACGCTGGGACCCGGCGCGACCAATCTGCTGACCGGCGTGGTTGATGCCAACCTGGATCGGACTCCGCTGGTCGCTCTCACCGGACAGGCGGCGTTGAATCGCCGCCACAAGGAATCGCACCAATATATTGATGTGATCTCGATGTTCAAGCCTGTCACCAAATGGAATGCCTCGATTCCGAAAGCGGAAGTGATTCCAGAAGCGATCCGGAAAGCCTTCAAGATTGCGCAGACAGAAAAGCCGGGGGCGACGCATGTGGAGCTTCCGGAAGATGTGGCAGATGAAGAGCTCGGCGATGCCGGCGGGATGATGCCGCTTGCCGTCCAGGCGGCGGTCACGCCCGAGCCGACCCCCGGACAGGTTGCAGAGGCGGTCCGGGTGATCGGCGCTGCGCAGCGTCCTGTGATCCTTGCCGGGAACGGCGTGATCCGTGGTGCCGCGTATGAGGCGGTGCGACAGTTTGCGCGGCGTGCGCAAATTCCCGTGTTCCACACCTTCATGGCCAAGGGGGTGCTTCCGGACAGCGATCCGCTGTCGCTGTACACGATCGGGCTTCAAGCGCGTGATTATGCCTCGGTCGTCATGGAGCAGGCGGATCTGGTGATTGCGTTGGGCTACGATTTCGTGGAATATGCGCCCTGTCTCTGGAACCCGCTCCATGACAAGCGGATCGTACATCTTGATGTGTCGCCGGCAGAGGTCGATGCCCATTACAGCGTCGAGGTGGATGTGCTGGGCGATCTCCGTCTTTCGCTGGCTCAGATCGGCGCGAGGCTGATCCCGTTCGATTCCCCATGGGCCAGTGAGGCCCGCAAGACCGTCATCGATGGGTTCGAAGCCGAGCTGGCCGGCGCGGCCTCCTGGCCGATGCGGCCGCAGCACATCATGCAGGACCTGCGCGCTGTGCTAGAGCCTGACGATCTGGTGATCTGTGACGTCGGCGCACATAAGCTTTGGATGGCCAGGATGTTCCCGTGCGAGGTTCCCAATTCCTGCATTATCTCAAACGGTTTTGCCGCGATGGGGATCGCCGTACCGGGTGCGATCGCCGCGAAGCTGTTGTATCCCGAACGGCGCGTGCTGGCGGTGACCGGAGACGGAGGTTTTCTCATGAACTCGCAGGAGCTGGAGACGGCGGTGCGTCTGGGTTTGCCGTTGGTCATCCTGGTCTGGCGGGACGATGGATACGGTGTGATCCGTTGGAAACAACAGGTGCGCTTCGGCCGGACCTCATCGGTGGACTTCGGCAATCCAGACCTCGTACGGTATGCGCAGAGTTTCGGCGCCGCCGGGTATCGCGTGACGGACCAATCAGAACTTCGACCCATACTCGTCGAAGCACTGAAGAGCACCCTGCCGGTGGTCATCGATTGTCCGGTCGACTATGCGGAGAATCTCAGGCTGACGGAACGTCTGAAGGCGCTTCCGCACTGAATTGGCGATCCTCTTCCCCTTCGCGAATCGGAGCGGGGCAGAGGTTCTACTCATGCGAGCCGATTCCGGTTGAGTCGGCTTTGATTCATTCTGCATAATGGTCGACATGGACAAATCCGACCTCTTCTCGCTCTATCGTCAGATGTTGCTGATCCGCCGCTTCGAAGAGAAATCGGCGGAGATGTACGCGCTGGCGAAGATCGCCGGCTTTCTCCATCTCTATATCGGTGAAGAAGCCATTGCGGTCGGGGCCATGGCGGCTCTTCGTCCGGACGATTATGCCATCAGTGCCTATCGGGACCACGGACATTGCCTGGCTCGGGGATCCGATCCTGGCCGGGTCATGGCCGAGCTGTTCGGCAAGGCCACCGGCCTCTGCAAAGGCAAGGGCGGATCGATGCATCTGGTAGATCTTCCGAACCGGTTCATGGGCGGTTATGCCATCGTCGGCGGCCACATCCCGCTCGCAACGGGCTTGGCCTTTGCCAGTAAGTATCAATCGCTCGACCCGGTCACGGTCTGTTTTTTCGGCGAAGGGGCGCTGCCGTGCGGGCAGGCACACGAGGCCTTCAACCTGGCCGCCTTGTGGAAACTGCCGGTGATCTTTATCTGCGAGAACAATCGCTACGGCATGGGCACTCCGTCCGAACGGGCAATCGCGCTGTATGCGGATGTGGCCGAGACTGCCCGCTCCTATGGCATCACGGCCGAATCAGTGGACGGTATGGATGTACTCGCGGTCCGCTCGGCGATGCAGCGGATCGTGGCGCAAGTTCGTGCGGGGCATGGGCCCTGGTTCATCGAGGCGACGACCTATCGGTTCATGGGCCACTCGATGGCCGACCCGGCGCATGGGCATTATCGAAGCAAAGAAGAAGTGGAAGCGTATCGCAAGCGCGATCCGCTGCTTGTATTGAAGAACACGATCGTCACAGAGAAGCTTGGCACTGAAGCCGAGTTCAAGCAGCTCGAACGGGAAATTCGGGACGTGGTGTCGGCAGCGGTGAAGTTTGCGGATGAAAGCCCGTTTCCCCATCCATCAGATTTACACGTCGACGTGTTGCAGGGGTAAAAGATCCATGGAGTTGTCGTATCGTGACGCCTTGAACCAGGCCATGCGCGAGGAGATGCGCCGGGACCAGCGGATCTTTTTGATCGGCGAAGAAGTCGCCTACTATCAGGGCGCCTTTAAGGTCAGCAAAGGGTTCGTCGAGGAATTCGGGCCGCAGCGCGTGATCGATACGCCCATCACCGAGGCCGGCTTTACCGGCCTGGCCATCGGGGCCGCGATGGCGGGGCTGCGTCCGATCGTGGAACTCATGACGATGAATTTCGGCATCGTGGCCCTCGATCAAATCGTCAACAACGCCGCCAAGATCCGCTACATGTCCGGGGGGCAACTCTCGGTGCCACTCGTGATCCGCGGTCCCGGCAGCGCGGCCCATCAGTTGGGAGCCCAGCATTCGCAAAGCCTGGAGGCCTGGTTCTGCCATGTGCCGGGGCTGAAAGTCATCGCGCCAGCCACACCGCACGATGCGAAAGGTCTACTCAAGAGCGCGATCCGCGACCCCGACCCGGTCATCTTCATCGAAGCGCAGCTGTTGTACAGCACGAAGGGCGAGGTGCAGGAAGGCGAATATACGATTCCCATCGGACTGGCCGACGTGAAACGGGTCGGAAATGACGTGACGATCGTCGCCTATTCGAAGATGCTGCTGCTGGCGCTGGAGGCTGCTGAGGCGTTAAGTCGTGAGGGTATTGAGGCCGAAGTGATCGATCCGCGTACCCTCAAACCGCTGGATCTCCCGACAATCGTGGCGTCGGTCAAAAAGACCGGCCGTCTGGTGATCGTGGAGGAAGGCTGGCATTTCTGTGGGCTGGGAGCGCAGATTGCCGAGAGTGTGTATTCGACGGCCTTCGACTATTTGGACGCGCCGATCCGGCGCGTCACCGGTGAAGATGTGCCCATGCCCTATTGTCGTTTGCTGGAAGATGCTGCGATTCCGGACCTGCCGCGCGTGATCGGGGCCGTTAAGTCTCTGCTGTAAAGAGAGGAGAACCATGGCAAGCCGCGTCGTAATGCCTAAACTCACGGACACGATGGAAGAGGGCGTGCTCATCGAATGGAAGAAGCGAGAAGGGGATGCCGTGCAGGCCGGAGAGGCTTTGGCTGAAATCGAAACGGACAAGGCGATTATGGACCTTGAGGCGTTCGCCTCCGGTATTCTCCGGAAGATTCTCGTGCAGAACGGGCAAACGGTGGAGTCCGGAACGCTGCTGGGCGTCATCGGCGAGGCGGATGAAGACATCACGGAGGCCCTGTCCGACAAGGCCATGGCCGCGCCCTCGATTGAGGCCAAGGCTCCTACTGCACCGACCGCTTCCCCCGGTAAACGACCAGCGACTCCGGAAGGAGCTCGCATCATCGCGTCTCCTCGTGCGAAGGTCATGGCTGCCGAACGGGGGATCGATCTCTCCACGGTGACCGGGACGGGCCCAGGCGGGCGCATCGTCGAAGATGATGTGGTGAAGGTGCCGGATTCCGTTGCGTCAGCCATGCCCCCTGGAACCGATCAGCCCCTGACCCAAATGCGGAAAGCCATCGCGCGGGCCACGGTGCAAAGCAAAGCGCCGGTGCCGCACTTCTATCTCACGCGAGAGATCGATATGGCGGCGGCGGAGCAGTTTCGCCAGCAGTTCAAGAAAGACAGGCAAGCCCATCCCTCAATTACCGATCTGTTGATCAAAGCCGTGGCGCTGGCGCTCCGCAAGCATCCTGAGTTAAATGCGTCCTATGTCGGCGAGGCGATCAGGCGGTATGAGCGCGTCGACATCGGCGTCGCGGTCGGTTTGGAGGACGGCCTGATCACGCCGGTCGTCCGCGATTGCGGCGCGAAGACATTGGACGCGATCTCGGCTGAATCCCGCGCGCTCATCGAGCGGGCCAAGCAGAAACGGCTGCAACCGCAGGAATACAGCGGCGCCACGTTCTCGATTTCCAATCTCGGTATGTTCGGGGTGGATAATTTTCTCGCCGTCCTGATCCCGCCGCAAGCCGCCTCGCTCGCTGTCGGTGCCGTTCGAGACGTGCCGGTCGTCGTTGCGGGCGTGGTGAAGGCCGGACGTAGAATGCAGGTGACGCTCTCGTGCGATCACAGGGCCATCGATGGGGTGAAGGGCGCGGAATTTCTGAAGGAGCTGAAACGCATCCTCGAACACCCGCAAGAACTCGCCGCTTAAGCGATGAAATCGTAGGAGCCGGCGTTGGGGTGGTTCCTCGTCACCCCGGACATCCTTCGCATCCATTACACGGTGGATCCCCGCGATACTTCTCGCGGCCAGGTCCCATCGAAAGCCGAAGGGGTTCGTGCACATCGGCCCGGACGTTCGTTCAGCCATGATATAATCCCGCGCCTATGAGCAATTCAATCATCATTAAAGGCGCGCGCGAGCATAACCTCAAGAACATCGACGTGACGATTCCGCGAGACCAACTCGTCGTGATCACGGGGCTGAGCGGGTCCGGCAAGTCGTCGCTGGCATTCGACACGATCTATGCCGAGGGACAACGGCGGTACGTCGAGTCGCTCTCGGCCTATGCGCGTCAGTTCCTCGAACAGATGGGGAAGCCGGACGTCGATTCCATCGAGGGGCTTTCGCCCGCTATCTCTATCGAGCAAAAGAGTACCAGCCACAATCCCCGATCCACGGTCGGCACGGTGACGGAAATTTACGACTATCTTCGTCTCCTGTACGCCAGGGTCGGACGGCCTTCCTGCTTTCAGTGCGGCGAGGAGATCACTGCGCAGACGGTGCAGCAGATGGTCGATGCGATCGGTCTGTTGCCGGAAGGGAGCAAGTTTCAGCTCTTGGCTCCTATCGTCCGCGGGAGGAAGGGCGAGTACCGTAAAGAACTGCTGGACATGCGCCGGGCCGGCTATGTCCGGGCCAGGGTCGATGGTCAGTTGGTCGATTTGGATGAGGACATCACGCTCGACAAACAAAAGAAACATCAGATCGAGATCGTGATCGATCGGCTGGTCATGAAACCAGGCGAGGCCTTGACGCGACGGTTGGCCGATTCGGTCGAGACCTCGTTGAAGCTCGCCGGTGGGCTGGTCGGAGTCCTGACGGAGAACGGGAAGGTCTCGCTCTATAGCGAGAAGCTCGCCTGTATCAGCTGTGGCGTGAGTTATCCGGAAATTACCCCGCGCGTCTTTTCGTTCAACAGTCCTCACGGAGCCTGCCCTGCCTGTGACGGCATCGGCTACGCGATGACACCCGGCTCGTCCGACGATGAAGATTTCACGTTGCTGGAACCCTGTGAGACCTGTAAGGGCGCGAGGCTGCGGCCTGAGAGCCTGTCGATCAAGGTGGCGAAACAGTCGATTGCCGAGGTCACACATCTCTCCGTGCGAGCGGCGGCCGACTTTTTCGGGTCGTTGAAATTCACCGAACGGGAACTGGTCATTGCCAATCGTATTTTGAAAGAGATTCGGGAACGGCTCGGGTTTCTGGTCAATGTCGGTTTGGATTACCTGACGTTGGATCGGGCGGCCGCCACCCTGTCCGGTGGAGAAGGTCAACGGATTAGACTTGCCACCCAGATCGGGTCCGGCCTTGTCGGTGTGCTCTATATCCTCGACGAGCCGTCGATCGGTCTCCATCAGCGGGATAATCGGCGCTTGCTCCAGACCCTGTTGCGCCTGCGAGATCTGGGTAATACGGTGGTGGTGGTGGAGCACGATGCCGAAACCATGATGGCGGCGGACCATCTGCTGGACATGGGGCCCGGTGCCGGTACGCAGGGCGGCCATGTCATTGCCCAAGGCACGCCGAAAGAAGTCATGAAGAACCCCGCGTCCCTGACGGGCCAGTATCTCCGCGGCACGCAGATGGTCAGCCTCCCCAGCCGCGAACGGAAGGCCAAGGGGATGTTGTCTATCGTGGGGGCGAAGAAACACAATCTCAAGGGGATGACCGCCAAGATTCCGCTCGGTCTGCTCACCTGCGTGACCGGTGTGTCGGGGTCCGGAAAGAGTACGTTGGTCTTAGAGGTCTTGTTCCATTCTCTCTCCCAGTTGCTCTATCACAAGAAACCGAAGATCGACGGCTGCAAGGAATTGTTGGGCGTCGAGGCGCTGGATAAAGTCATCGACATCGACCAGTCCCCGATCGGCCGGACTCCGCGTTCGAATCCTGCGACCTACACAGGTCTGTTCGGGTTTATCCGTGATCTGTATTCCAATCTGCCGGAGTCCCGCGTCCGGGGCTATAAGCCTGGCCGCTATAGTTTCAACGTGAAGGGTGGCCGTTGTGAAGCCTGCGAGGGCGACGGCTTGATCAAGATCGAGATGCATTTCCTGCCGGACGTCTACGTGACCTGCGAGGTCTGCAAGGGGCAACGGTACAACCGCGAGACGATGGAGATTCACCATAAGGGGAAGAGCATCGCCGACGTGTTGAACATGACGGTGGACGAGGCCGTGCAGTTCTTCGAACATATCCCCTTCATCAAACGGAAGCTCGACACCCTGCACGATGTCGGGCTGCATTATGTGAAGCTCGGCCAGTCCGCCACGACTCTGTCAGGGGGCGAGGCGCAACGGGTCAAACTCTCACGTGAACTGTCGAAGCGGCCGACCGGGCGGACGATGTACATTTTGGACGAACCGACGACCGGGCTGCATTTCGCAGATGTGCAACGGTTGTTGGACGTGTTGGATCGACTGGTCGAGGCGGGGAATACCGTGCTGGTGATCGAACATAACCTCGATGTGATTAAGAATGCCGATTGGATCATCGATCTCGGCCCAGAGGGCGGCGATCGAGGCGGCGAGATTGTGGCGGAAGGCCCGCCGAAAGAGATTGCCAAGTCGAAGCGGTCGTATACGGGACAGGTGCTGAAGGAGGCGGGGGTGTAGGAAGGGCGGATATTCCGGGAGTCGCCATCATGCGATGGGATAGGGTCTGCATCTGGTCCGTTACTGTTGGCCGCGTGCGACTCTAAAGCGCGATAAGAATCGCATGCCGTCGCACAGCGGCAGTCTCGTGGATGTTATCTCCCCGTGCCCGCTATGGCGACTCCCTCCATATCCATCCCTTCCACCCCCTGAGGAGCGGGAGAAAAAATCTAATGATCATGACGAAGTGCCGTTGTCCACGAGTTTGAGAGGTTCGAGTGTAAGGGGCAGGATTGAGTAATTCTGGTCTAGAAAAGCAAAGGAGAAGCACGAATGAACTTTCTCAAGTTTAGTCGTGTTGTCCTGGCGGGTTGGGGGAAGGCCTGCATGGCTGAGACGATGCGAGAACGCCGCTGAATGGTCTTTTTGAGCATCCCGCTAGAGATCGGTGAGTCGATCGTAGAGGTACAGCACGTCCAAAGTCAGGCGCGCGCCGAAGGTTGGGCCATAGTCCTTTTGGTTGATGAGGTCGTTCCAGGTCTCAAACGTTATGGCTGAGTAGCGAAACGCCGCCGTCGCGAACCGTTCTTCCAGGGAATTTCCGCGATGGTCGATGAACAAACCAGAATCCACCGTCAGGCCGACTTCGATCTCCCAGGGGGTGTCACAGTCTTTTCGCCGGTAGTTGCCAATCCCGACGGAGGCCTGTCCAAGGTAGGCATGGTCGGAGACCTGGTGAAATGCGGATCCGCTGAAGGGACGGCCGGCACGGGCCAAGGCGGAGAAGCGTATGTAGTCGGACAGTACGGGCACGAATTCCAGCAGAGACAATCGTCTGAAGCCTATCTGGGCATAGGGCTCATAGTAGAGGGAGCCTGCCGCTCCGCCGATCCCGTAAAAAAAGACATCGTCGCTCCCCAAGAGCCCTGTCCATTTCGTCAACGTGCCGCTGGTCATGAAGTCGATCGCCTCGCGGGTGGCGCCGACCGGCACTGGGGTCAGACCGCGGAATTTGTGCACGACATCGTTCTGGAGATACCGGCTAAAGCGGTCCTGTGTGGGGCCGGCTCCGACCGTGAGGTTGGCATTCCAGCCTTTGAACCGTTCCAGCCGTTCCGTCCAGCTCAGCGACCAAAAATTAAAACCAGCTGTTTGGGGTATGTCGTTATAGCGCTTGCCGGCTCCGTCGAACTCCGTGAAACGATCGGTGGTGAAGCCGAGCGCGATGGTGCGGTCGTGGTCGGGAAATGCGAGAGCGCCCCAGTGGGTGCTTTGCGCCGTCGCTTCAGCCCAACTGGGCTGAGTCCATCCAAGCAAGGCTACGATAGAGAGTGCAAGGTTCGCGATGATTTGTTTGTGGCAATGTAACATCCGACCATCCTGCACTGAAGTGAATCGGAGAGGCAACGGTTTTTTGCGGCGCGTCAGGATCGGCTCGTCATGGTGCAGACTGCGCCCCTTCCGTAATAGCAACAGGAGGGGAACTCAATTTGATACTGAATGGCGACGTCCCATAGAGGGCGAAGAAGAGGGATATGGTGTAGCGGGATGCTCAAAAAGGCCATCCAGCAAAGCCGCAGCGAGCTATCATTTAATAAGGGGTGGCTGGGATGATCCCTGCGCGCGTCCAACGAGGGTCTTCCGAGGCCGCGCGTTGCGCGAGCACGGGGACCGTCCCAGCCACCCCGACCCATTTTTCAGCATCCCGTTAGAAATCGGTGAGCCGATCGTAGAGATAGAGGACATCCAGGGTCACGCGTCCGCCGAAAGTTGGTCCGTAGTCCGTCTGGTTGATGGTATCGTTCCAGGTTTCAACTGTTAGGGCTGAGTAACGCAGTGCGATCGTCACGAACCGTTCATTGATGGAGTTCCCGCGAGGGTCCACGAACAGGCCTGAATCCGCGGTCAGTCCGATCTCGATTTCCCAAGGCACGTCGCAATCTTTGCGCCGGTAATTGCCGATGCCGACGGATACCTGCCCGAGATAGGAATGGTTGGCGACTTGGTGAAACGCAGCCCCGCTGAAGGGACGACCGTAACGGGCCAGCGCGGAGACGCGGACGTAGTCGGACAGCGAGGGGCCGACCCCCGGTAGAGACAATCGCCTCAAGCCGATTTGCACATAGGGTTCATAGTAGAGGGACCCTGCCGCTCCACCCACTCCGTAGAAAAAGACATCGTCGCTCCCCAAGAGCCCCGTCCATTTTGTTAATGTTCCGCTGACCATGAAGTCTGTCGCCTCGCGCGTGGCGCCGATCGGCACCCGGGTCTGACCGGTGAGCCTATGCGCGAAGTCGTTCTGGAACACGCGGCGAACTTTGTCTTGTGTCGGACCTGCTCCAACCGTCAGGTTGGCATTCCAGCCGTTGAGCTGTTCCAGCCGTTCCGTCCAACTCAGTGTCCCGAAATTAAAACTATCGGTTTGGCGTATGTCGTTAAAGCGCTGGCCCGATCCATTGAACTCCGTAAAGCTGTCGTTGGAGAATCCAAGCGTGAGGGTGCGGTCGTGATCGGGAAATGCGAGGGCGCCCCAATGCATGCTCTGCGCTGTGGCCTCTGCCCATGCTGGAGAGGTCCATCCTGGTAGGGTCAATAGGAATAGTGCAAAGGAGGCGGTGAGTCGTGTCAACGTCATACCCTGTATGGAGTCGAATGAGCGGCAATATAGCATGTTAGATTCGTCGTCGGCTGGTGCGATATCTTACAGCTGGCCGGCCTCTTTGCTAGAATGGCGCCGCGTCTGTGCGCAGATTGTTCGCGGACAGTTTCGTCGAAGCGACTGAAAGGAGCGTAGCGCCGTGGAAGATTTTGAAAAACTCGGGGTGTTCTATCTCGGACGTCCGTACGATCCGGCCAAGAAGAAGCCGAAACCAGGCTGGTTGCTCTACGACTCGAAAGATCTGGTCACCCACGCCGTCTGCGTCGGGATGACGGGTAGCGGCAAGACCGGCCTCTGTCTTGGGCTCCTCGAAGAAGCGGCGATCGACGGGATTCCGGCTATCGTGATCGATCCCAAGGGGGATCTGGCGAATTTGATGCTGACCTTTCCGCAGCTCCGCGGCGAAGACTTCGCGCCCTGGATCAACGAGGACGATGCGCGGAAGAACGGTCTCTCCCCTGGTGACTTTGCGACGCAGCAGGCGGCGTTGTGGAAGAGAGGTTTGGGCGAGTGGGGCCAGAGCGGCGAGCGCATTCAGAAACTCAAGGATGCAGCGGATGTTGTCGTCTATACGCCGGGGAGCAATGCGGGCATACCGGTGTCTATTCTGAAGTCGTTTGCCGCGCCGTCCCAGGACATTCTGGACGATGTCGAGTTGCTGCGCGAGCGAGTGGGCACCACGACGACCAGCTTGCTTGGTTTGATCGGCGTGGAAGCCGATCCGATCAAGAGCCGCGAGCATATCCTGCTCTCGACGATTTTAGACCAGGCCTGGCGGAAGGGGCAGGACCTTGATTTGGCCGCGCTCATCCAACAGATCCAAACGCCACCCATATCTAAAGTCGGTGTGCTCGACCTCGATTCGTTCTATCCGTCGAAAGATCGCTTTGCGTTGGCGATGCAGCTCAACAATCTGCTCGCTGCGCCGGGCTTCAGCGCCTGGCTCGAAGGGGAGGCGTTGGATGTCGGGAAGATGTTGTATGGCCCGGCAGGTAAACCACGGATCGCCATTTTCTCCATCGCGCATTTGAGCGATGCGGAGCGGATGTTTTTCGTGACCCTGCTGTTGAGCCAGACCCTGGGCTGGATCAGGGGTCAATCGGGGACGACCAGCCTGAGGGCCATCCTCTACATGGATGAGATCTTCGGCTATTTCCCACCGGTGGCGAATCCTCCATCCAAAGCACCGTTGTTGACGCTGCTCAAGCAGGCACGGGCCTATGGCCTTGGGGTCGTGCTGGCCACGCAGAACCCCGTCGACTTGGACTACAAGGGGCTGGCCAATACCGGGACCTGGTTTATCGGACGGCTTCAAACAGAGCGTGACAAGGCGCGGGTTCTTGAAGGGCTCGAAGGTGCGGCCTCCAGCTCCGGCAACAAATTCGATAAACAAAAAATGGAACAGCTTCTTGCCGGACTGGGTAGCCGGGTTTTTCTTTTGAACAATGTGCACGAAGATGCGCCGGTGGTGTTTCAAACGAGATGGACGCTTTCGTACCTGCGTGGTCCCCTCACGCGGACTCAGATCAAAATGCTGATGAGCGAGGCGAAGGGTAAGGGGCTAGAGGTCGGGATCGGTGATCAGGATCAAACCGGTCAGGTCGCGTCGTCTTCCCCCTCGCCTCGCGCCGCTGGCCCCTCGCCTGGCGGCACTCGTCCTCTGTTGCCGCCAGATGTGCCGCAACAGTTCATTCCTATTCGTGGCGCTCAGCCCGGTGGCAGCCGATTGGTCTACCAGCCGATGTTGCTGGGAGGGGCACACGTGAGGTTCTCCGACAGTAAAGCGGGAATCGATGTCACCCAGGATGTCACCGTGCTGGCTCCGATTACAGAGGGGGCCGTGCCGGTGGATTGGGACCATGCGACAGAAGCAGCGCTGGCCCTGTCAGATCTAGAGCAGGTTCCCGTGGAGGGGGCAGCGTTCGAGGCTCCTCCTGTCGCTGCCGGTAAGGCCAAAAACTATGAGGCATGGGGGAAGGATTTTTCAGGCTGGCTCTTTCGTACCCAGAACGTCGAGCTCCTGAGAAGCCCCAGTACGAAAGAGTCCTCCAGGCCAGGCGAGTCTGAGCGGGACTTCCGTGTCCGGCTCCAACAGACTGGGCGGGAGCAACGCGATGCACAATCGGATAGTCTTCGGAAGAGGTATGCGCCGAAGATTGCGGCGCTCCAAGACCGTATTCGGCGAGCCGAGCACATGGTCGAACGGCAACAAACTGAGTCTCGATCCAGCCAGCTCCAGGCTGCGATTTCTTTCGGCGCGACGATTCTGGGTGCATTTATGGGACGCAAGACGATCAGCGCGTCCACAATCGGCAAGGCGACGACAGCCATCCGCGGAGCCGGACGTGCGATCAAGGAATCGCAGGACGTGGGGCAGGCCGAAGACAATGCCGCCGCCTTGCAGCAGCAGCTTGTGGATCTCGAAGCGCAATTCAAGGCCGAGACCGAGTCGCTTGCTGCCGCGACCGATCCCCTCACGGAAGCGCTGGACAGGGTGTCCCTTAAACCCACCAAAGCGAACATCGTCGTGAGACTCGTCGCCCTGGCCTGGACACCCTATTGGCGGGATGGGCAAGGCACTGTCACCCCTGCCTGGATCTAGACTGCCGAGCGGCATCGGAGTGGATTGTGTGTTGGGGGCTGTCCAGTTGGCTGAGGGGATACAGGACCTCATATTACACGTATTAGGAATATTCTGAGTGATCCCTAGGTGTTCTAGCTAGATTAGGGAATCCCGTTCGTGTAGAGTGGCCTCGTCTTCTTCTTGGGGAGGTGGCCACGATGGATGCTCCCTTTCCCCCTCCGATCCGTGAAGCCGCGAGGCTTGCCGCCCTCTATCGGTATGAGATGCTCGACACCTCTCCGGTTAAGGAACTGGATGACCTCGTTCATCTGGCCGCCTATATCTGCAACACGCCCATTGCGCTCATCAGCCTGATCGATTCGGATCGCCAGTGGTTCAAATCGAAAATCGGCCTCACTGCCACAGAAACCAGTCGGATTATCGCGTTCTGTGCCCATACCATACTCGGAACGGATCTCCTCATCGTGCCGGATGCACTCGCGGACGAGCGGTTCATGAACAATCCGTTGGTGACAGGCGATCTGCACATCCGTTTTTACTGCGGCGCGCCGCTGGTCACCCCGGAGGGGTTTCGCATCGGCACGCTGAGCGTCATCGATCATGTCCCCCGCGAGTTGTCGGACGAGCAACGGGATGCGCTCGGGGTGCTGAGCCGCCAGGTGATGGATCACTTGACGTTGGACCGGGAGCACCGAGAGCTGATCCTGGCCGTCAATGAGCAGAAGCGGGGAGCGCAGGCGCTGGAGGCGAGCGAGGCGAAGTTCAAACAGCTGAGCGAGACGACCTCATCAGCCATCTACATCTATAGGGGGAGCCACGTCCTCTATGCCAATCCTGCCGCGACGACGATTTCCGGCTACAGCCTCGCCGAGCTGCATGCGATGTCCTTGTGGGATCTCATCCATCCGGACTTCCAGGATGCGCTGATGGCACGGGTGGGGGCGGTGCAAGGGGGAGTCGACGCTCCGGCCCGGCTCGAATTTCAAATCGTCCGCAAGGATGGTCAAGTCCGCTGGCTGGACTTCACTGCTGCCTCTATCGATTTCGACGGACAGCAGGCCAGAATCGGGACGGCCTACGATATTACCGAGCGCAAACAGGCCGAGGAGCTGAATGCGGTGCAGCGGCGCTTCCTCGAAAGCGTCTTGATGCAAAGACCATTGGCCGAGACGATGCAGTCCCTGGTGCGATCCATTGAGGCTCTGTCCACAGGCGGAGTCTGCTCCATCCTGCTGGTGCAGCCGGAGACAGGCACGTTGCATCGCGGCGTCGTTTCGACGCTGCCGGAGGAGTTCAATAGGGCGGTGGACGGCGCGCCCATCGGCCCTTGTCACGGATCTTGCGGGACGGCGGCCTATCGCAAAGCGACGGTTATCGTATCCGACATCGCGACCGATCCTCTGTGGAATCCGTGGCCCGAAGTAAGAGACCTCGCGCTCCGGCATGGACTGCACGCCTGCACGTCGCTGCCTATGCTCAACGCGCAGGGCGATGTCCTGGGTACCTATGCGATGTACTTCCTGCAGGCGCGCGGGCCGACGGCATTCGAACTGGATATGCTGGGGGCTGCGAGCCAGGCGATCAGCATCGCCATCGAGTGGGGGCGAACCGAGGAGGAGTTGCGAACCAGCGAGGCGCGCTTGGCCGCCATCCTCGACAACAGTCCGCTCGTGATCTTTTTGAAAGATCTGGATGGGCGCTATCTGTTCATCAACCGCACGTTTGAACGGCGATTCGACCTGTCCCACGATCAGATCATCGGGAAAACCGACGACGATCTCTTCTCGCCCGAGCAAGCCACGGCGTTTCGGAGTAACGACCGTGAAGTGTTGCGAACCGGCCAATCGATTGAATTTGAAGAAGTGGCTCAGTACAGAGACGGCGAGCACACAAGCCTTGTCGTCAAATTTCCGCTCCGTGACGCGAAGGAGGGCATCTATGCGATTTGCGGCATCGTCGCCGACATTACGGAACGCAAGCGGGCGGAGGAGGCGCTGCGGCATAATGAAGAACGATTTCGACTCGTCGCCTTGGCAACCAACGACGTACTGTGGGACTGGAACCTGATCACCAAAGAACATTGGTGGTCGCCCGATGCGTGCATAAAGTTCGGATACGATCCCAAGGCCGAGCCTGATATCAAGGCCTGGACCGACCGGTTACACCCGGATGATCGAGCGGCGATCCTCAAGAGTCTGGATGAGGTGGTGGCAGGCCAGAAGGAGATGTGGTCCGGTGAATATCGCTTCCGTCTTGCGGACGGAGGGTACGGACATTTTCTGGATCGAGGACATGTCGTACGCGAGACCACGGGGAAGCCGGTCCGGATGATCGGCGCGATGACCGATGTGACGGGGGCGAAGCAGGCCTATACGTCCCTCAATGACGCGTACGCCAGGCTGCAAGTGATGAGCAGGGAAGTGCAAGTCGCAGAAGAGAAAGAACGCCGCCGTCTCTCACGAGAGCTACATGATGAATTCGGGCAGCTGCTGAGCGCCCTCATGTTCGATTTGAGCGACATCGGTCGAGGGGTTCAACAACTTCGGAGTCCCCTCGCGAGCGAGTTGCGCAAGAAAATCAAGCTGGCCATGGGTACGCTGGATCGCTTGTTCGTGTCCTTCAGGGAGGTGCTTGCAGCTCTGCGGCCTGCGGTGCTGGACGTGCTGGGGCTTGTTCCTGCCATCGAAGCGTTGGCGGGGGAGTTGCAAGAACGAACAGGGGTTCGCTGCTCTATTGTGGCTGAACGTGAGGACCTTGGGCAGGTCTGTGGTCCGGATATTTCAGGCGCGATCTATCGCATGGCCCAAGAGCTGTTGATGAATGTCGTGCGCCATGCGGAGGCGACTACGGCGGTCATCACGCTCGATTGCACTGATAAGTGGGCGATGCTGGTGGTAGAGGACAATGGCGTAGGTTTTTCCGCGCAGCTGGTTCCACCAAATAGTGTATTCGGCCTTCGCGGGATACAGGAGCGGGCTGAGCTTCTGGCTGGGAACGTCGAGATTCAATCGAAGCCCGGCAACGGGACTGTCGTGACTGTCCGCCTTCCCTGCGGTGCAGCCGCGGCCAGCCGTCGATCAGTGGCAGGGGTTCGGAAGACGAAACCGCCGACAATCAGGAAGAAGGGTCGCCATGGTAAAGCACTATAAGTGCTTGATCGTCGACGATCACCCGATCGTTCGCAAAGGGATTCGGGACTTGGTTCTCTGTGAAGGAGTGTGCTCGAAGGTCCTCGAGGCGGAGGATGCGGCTGGTGCGTTGTCGGCCGTTGGCCGGGAGCCGTGGGATTTGGTGATCCTCGACGTATCACTGCCGGACAAGCACGGATTGGAAGTGCTGAAAGAGATCAAGCTCCTGCAGCCGAAGGCAACGGTGTTGATGCTCAGTCTCTATCCTGAGAGGGAGTTTGCCTTACGTGCGCTGAAAGCCGGCGCTTCCGGCTATCTGACGAAGGACCGGGCTCCTTCTGAGTTGCTCAAGGCGGTGAAGGAGCTGTTGGCCGGACGCCGGTACATCACGCAATCGCTGGGCGACTTGATGGCGACCTTTCTGGATGAGGGACAGCCGGCGGCGCCTCACAGCCTCCTGTCCGACCGGGAGATAGAAGTCTTGCGGCTCCTCGGGCAAGGTAAGCCCGTGTCGGTCATCGCCGCCGACATGGCGCTCAGCGTCAAGACGATCAGCACCTACCGCAGCAGGCTGCTGGAGAAACTCAAGCTTCGTACGACTGCCGAACTCATGCGTTACGCCATCGAATCCAACCTCACCGACTAGCCTCAATAGGTAGGTTGACGGCGTTGGCCCGGTCTGCCTGTAGGACGGTCGCCGACATACCGATCAGTGTTCGTCTGCTATATCCCTGTGAACGCTTAGTGGTACGCTCCCCTGCCGCGATCGGGCAAGACGCTGTCCTGTCGATCGCTCCAGCTGCATTGTGCAATTCCAGATGTCATGTTAGTCCTCATCGTCGACGATCACCCGCTGCTTCGGCAAGCCATCCGGCAGGTAATCGAACATCATTTTCCTACGGCTATTGTGCGCGAGGCTTCGACCGGAGAAGAGGCCGCGGGGATCGTGCGCAAGGAACCGGTGGAGTTGGCCGTGCTGGATGTGATGCTGCCGGACCATAGTGGATTGACGGTGCTGAAGCGAATCAAGAAGTTGCGTCCACAGATCAAGTGCCTCATGCTCACGATCCACGACGAACCACAATATGTTCGACTCGCCTTGAGCCACGGAGCATCCGGCTACTTGACGAAAGAGACTGCGCCTGACGAATTGCACGAGGCCATCAGAACGGTCCTCACAGGGGCTCGCTATGTGACGAAGGGGCTGGAAAGAGAAGGAGACGCCCGAACTCGATTGGGCAGCCTTCTCTCTCCGCTGCCGATCCTTTCCGCCCGGGAGATGGAAGTGCTTTGCCTTCTGGCGAAGGGCGGGACCGTCTCGCGCGCGGCCACACAATTAAAACTCAGCGTCAAGACCGTGAGCACGTATCGGACCCGTTTGCTCGACAAGCTCCGTCTCACCACGACCGCGGAATTGATTCGGTACGCCGTCGATCGTGGCCTCGTGAAATAGTCCCTTCATCGGTCTGCCCGAATATCTGCCTGTAGGACAAAGCCTGATACTCGATTGCGCGTCATGCTGATAGGTTTCCTTTTATTTCTGAGGTAGGCTGAGACCGTGCTGCGGATCGTGGCCCTGTGACGGCCTGCCGCATGCCCCAATCTGAGGCTGTCTGTATGAGGAGTAAGGCCATAGGCGACAGGCTCCTACGGCATCGCACGGACAGTGCCGTGCATCATTCAGTCCATCATGTCGCCGCTCCCAAGCCTATCCGGATCCTCGTTGCCGATGCTCAGGAAATCGTCAGGGCCGGTATGCGTGGCATGCTCATCGGCCAGCCTGACCTGCTCGTCGTCGGCGAAAGCGGGACTGCCGCCGATACCCTGTCGGAAGCCCGGCGCGTGAGCCCTGATCTCGTCTTGATGGAGGCTCGCCTCCCTGACGGATCGGGTTCTGAAGTCTGCCGGCTGCTGCTGTACGCACATCCCGCAATCCGAATCTTCATGGTCACCATGTCTCACAGCCCCGTGACCTTTCGTGCAGCGGCTGAGGCCGGGGTTCACGGCTATGTGCTCAAGGATATCATTCGTTCAGAGCTGCTCAGCGCGATTCGTGCCGTGGCCGGCGGAGCCTCCTATCTCCAATTCGAAATGGCCGATCAAGCCCTCTGCGGGTTGAGAGACGGCCTGAAAGATGCCCGAGAACCGAGACTCCGCATTCTTTCTCCACAGCAACATCGCGTTATACGGCTTGTGGCAGAAGGGAAAACGAATAAGGAGATTGCCGTGGAGCTCTCTCTGTCCGATAAGACCGTCAAGAACTATCTGGCGAACATGTTTACAAAGTTGCAGATCACCAGGCGGACGCAAGCCGTGTCCCTGTACCTCCAGCATTGCGGGAGCGATGTATCCTCCGATGTCTTGTCGTCGCTATGATAGAGGAAGGCGTGCTGATGCTGGCCAGCCTCGGCGTTGACGACGATCGGCACTTCGCATAGGGGCGTGAAACGTTCTCGAAGGCAGGGAGTTTCGTGTCCTGGAGGCGGGATACGGACTGGAGGTTCCTGCGTGGGTTGATTGGGAACGGCCGGATCTGGCCGCTTCGCCCCTAGAGAGTCGTTACGTGTTCCCTTCACGATGCCGATTCTCATCATGGATGACGAGGCATCCATCAGGGACGTCCTGCGGCAAACACTTTGAAGAGAGGGACATGCCAGATGTGTCCTCAATGAAAGATGTTCTCCTCGCCAGGTTCTCGATATTGCACGGTCTCCTGATTACTCAAGTCGGTCATGCCTTTCAGCGGATGGCCAAGATCCTTACGTTTCAGTGAAAATACTACGCGTGGTCCGACTTGTCTGAAGGCATGCAACAAGGCATAAGCATGCTGATGGAGGGCAGGACTCTGAATGCGGCGTTGGGTGTCGCTCAAACCTGCCAAATCCAACATCGCGGTCAAACTTGTCGCGCTTATCTGAGTCCCGCATTGGCAGGATGTGACGGGGAGGTTCCTCTCAGCGTGGGACTGAAGGGGCTTGCCGCGGTGGAACCTCCTGCGTAGATTGCGGCGTCCAGTGCGCGCGGAGGTCTTCGAAGAGACGACCCTCTTTGAGGGCGGGATTCGACATCGTCTTGTCAAACACCTCGTGGACAATATGCGAGCCGAGCTTCCGGTAGGATTCGAATTGCGATTCATCGAAAAACTGATCCGCCGTGGATTCATGCGGGAAGTCGGGATGGTAACTGGCGTATTCGAGCACATCTGCCGGTTCGTTTCCCGTGAGAGAGGGTTTGAGGTAAATGAGGAGGCCTGGGGGGGCGCCGGAGTCGACCATGTCGTATCGAATGGCGCCGATGCCATGGTGCCACAGGCTGTGATCCGTTCCATCTTTCCGGCGCAGGCTGTTCACGTCCAATTCGATCTCCACGCCTAGATCGATCCTGATTTTCCTGATGGCATTCCCAAGATCTGAAAATCCTGACTGCCGATCGCAGCCTGCGTCGCTGACGATGATCACGTGGCAACGACGCTGGACCATCTCGTAGAGGCCGAGATTTTCAAAGTGTCCACCGTCTGACAAGTAAACATACCGCTTCTCATCGTCGGTGAAGCCGAAGGCTTCAGCCAGCAGAGGCCCCACGGAAAACTCAGGGCAGGACCTGCCGTATGTTGTTTGACCGGCGTCTCCGGGATTGCCGAGCCACCATCCGAGCCGTACGTTGAAGAGGGTGAGGAGCATCGTCACCGGTGGCGATGAATGGTAGCCCATGTTGGGGCTTGCCGCTGCGCCGGAAATCGCCAAGGCCGTTCCAATCGTAATGGCTTGATTCACCGCGGGGTTCTTTCCGTACTCGGCAGACCGGCGATAGCCCAGGCCGTTTCCCGCGCTACCACAGTGGAGGGGGGTGACGGTGAACGATTGGGCTTTCCGTTGCTGCCAGGCGAGGTTCGAGCCACTCACCAGGTTGAGCGCGATATTCACGACGTGCAAGGGCTTCTGAATCGGGCCTTGCTGCGAAGCCAGTTCGGCCATCGGAAAGTTATCGTTGGGATCGAATCCCGTGAACGGATTAGGCGACCGTTGCTCACCGCGGGACGCACCGAGGTAGGCCCGGATGAGACGGTTGCGATACATCGCATGGAGGGAAAACTTATTGATGTTGATAAAGAACGACATCAGCACGCTGAACAGCGCCATCCCGAGAATGAATTCTCCGACTTCGAACCATGAAGCCTTGCCGAGGACCGCGGCGTTTCCATAAGCGAGTGCCATGAGGATCAGCACGATCGTTGCTGGGGCCAGCACGAGAAGATATAGTTTTCGTCCGAGTTGCGTCAGACGTCCCGGTTGTTCACCTGCCTGCTGCGCGGCCGATTTCGCGCTGAACCCGAACAGCAGGGTGAAGAGCCCCGTGAGCCCGCCCGCCGAGGTGATCCAGCCTGGTATGTGTGAGAGCACCCATGGTCCAAAAATGACGATGCTGGAGGCTCCTGCCCAGGACATCGATCCGATCAGCACCCACGATCCCGTGCGTCCCCACCATTCACGGTCGGCATCTCCGGTCGATCGGCTCGCAATTCCAATAAATAGCGTGGCGGCGAGGATGAATAGCGAAAGAAAGGCCGGCACGGCACCGTACGTATACCAGTCGTCATAGCCGGCTAATCCGTAGAGCGGCACCGTTTTTTTGAGGGTGAGCCAGAGCAGCCCTCCGCCCAACAGTCCGCTGAGAATGATGGTGAGCAGTTCCAGGTATCGCCATCCGTTGCTCCATGGACGACCGAGCACGATCGCCGCGATCAACCAGGCCGTAGCATGCATCGCTGCAGCTCCAAGCGCTAGCGTCACGAGGCTGGAGAATCCAAAGAGCGAGAGACTGTCGAGAGGGTGCTCTTGACCTGCTTGGAACCAGGCCCATGCCATGGTTAATAGGGTCACGCCTGCGAGCAGAGGGATCAGGGAGAAGAACAGGAACGAGCGCTGTTGCTCAAACCATTCCCAGGTGTCGAGTGGCCGTAACTTCCGGAGGCTGGGACGGCAGAGATGCAAGTAGACCAGGTTCATGAGGAGCAGCAGACTTCCCACTGCGGCGCAACTCGCCATGAATTCGACGGACGGATGCGTTCTCACCAGCGCCCGATAGAACAAGGGGACGGCCAGCAGTGCCAGGAGAAACGGAACCAGCACGAGCCAGTTGAGGATGAGGTTTCGCAGATAGGTCCCTAGGAGCGTCCAGGAGTCTGCCGATAGCAACCCAAGCCGCGGGGTGAGGTAGTTGCTATACATGCGAAGGTGCGTGATGGGGCTTGGCTCAATGTCTTGTGGGGATTGGGGCTTGCGTCGCAAGGCCTCTGCAACCCCCGCGAGCCCCTGCGGGTGGTTGCGAATCCATGCGGATAGCCAGCTGCCGATGTATCCACCACCGGACACGGTAGAAAGGCAATCGAGTTTCTCGAGCAGTTTGAGCTTGGCTAACCCCTGAATAATGCCGAGGCCGAACGTGGCACTTCGAATGCCGCCACCGGAGAGACAGAGGGCCACACGTCCCCCCGGCACGCGATGGATGAGTGCGCAGATTGCCGCTTGCCGAGCCTTCTCCGTTCCGGTCAGGGGGTAGTCTGCGGGAAGTGGGCCGTGGAGGCGAATGTATTCTTCCTCCAATACTTGAAAAAGGAGAAGCCGTGGCCCGTGGGTTTCCGGTTGATTGACGTCGTTCATCGAGCCTCAATAAAGTTGATGATCCGCTGCTGCTGTTTCTTGACGACCTTTTGAGCCGCCGCAATCAAGAGTGCGCCGTGGCAGGCATCTTTGATTTTGAACAGAGTCGGTACCTGGCGAATGGTGTGGGTGATGGCCTCAGGCGTCAGGGTGCTGGGGCAACCGGCAGGAATGGGGTCGCCCGCGGTCCACTCGGAATCCGTATAGCGAAGAATGATCAGCTTTAAATGATCGTAGTCCGGAAGAAACGCCCCCTCAGTGCGAAGGCTGTGCCAGAGCATGGCCTGATAGGCGTTAGCTCGTTCTTCCATGATTCCGACGATGCGGGCGGGATCGTGGGCAAAGACTTCAAACCCCTTTTCACTCGTATTGAGATCGGCATCTCCTTCGTCGAACGGGTAAGAGGCGTCGACGACGATGATCAACCCCCTTTTGGCGGCATGTCCGGGCGAGGTCAGTTTATTCAGGAAGAGCGTGGTCAACGACTCGGTGCCGAGGTTGTCGAACAGGCCACCGTCCCCGACGTGGGTATACATAGCCGTTCCGGAAGTTTGATAGGTCACAGGTCCGACCACGGGAGGAAAGGATGCGGACGTGGCGACCGCGAGCGACACAGGCAGTCCACGATGGTCTCCGGCGAGATCCTCAAATGTCTGCGGGAGGAATTGATTTTTTGCCCGTTCCAGGCTCTTGTCGAAGCTGATTTTCCCTTCCGGGGTGAATTGCAGGCCCTTGGCGACGAGTTTGGCCCGCAGCTCCTTCGTGAAGTCATAGGCAAAATCCGAAGGGGGGAGCGTGGTCATGACCAGTCGGCGCCCGCTGTTATAGACGGTGCCGTTCAACATCATTCGTGGCGCATCCCCGCGCTGCTCTCGTTCATACAGCTGCGCAAAGGTCATGTCGTCGAAGAAATTCGCGTCCCAGACATCGGCGAAGGAGTGGGCCAGCTTCGTGGGGTTGGCCACGCGAAAATTCACCATTTGCCGGCCGAGTGCCCGGAGCTGGAAGTTGAGCTGCATGTCCTCTTTGAAGGACGCGAAGAACTGTCGGTAGGTTGGAGAGAGCCCGTCCCCTGCCAAGATGGCTTCTGACTTAGCTGGTTTCTTGACAGCATAGTAAGCCGTGGCCAGGCTACCACCGGATACGCTGGACATATGGGTGACTTTGTCCAGCACGCTTCGAGACTGCCCGTTTTCTAGAATGCGAACATTCGCCAGTGCTTCGAGGGCTCCGGCGGCAAAGGTGGCCGCGCGACTGCCGCCACCGGACACGGCAATGCCGACGAGCATGTCTTGGTCTGGCAGAGGCGCAAAGACCGGTGTGGTCGTATCAGGATGGGCCGGAAGTTGATGGATTTTCGCAAAGCAGCCTGTCAGGAGCAGGCTGAGGCTCATGCTGAGTGCAACCGACATGGACTTCATCGTCGTATCTCCCTACTGGTACTGGTTCAATCGAGGCTTACCGACGGACGAACAAACAATATATGTCGTCCGTGCAGGTTACGAGCCCTGCGTGACTTGGAAATAGCAGAACCCCTCGTGTTCAACAAGCTTCTTGGCCATCACCCCGGCAGCGGTTTCGAGTGTGGCGGCAACGGTTTCGTTCTGGGTACTGAATAGACTGCCACCGCGGACCGCTTTTCCTACCAGGGACGTGACGGCCGCTTCGGCTCGCAGGGCGTCACGAGTCACGCGGGCCAGGGCCTCCAATGAGATCGCGGGGTGGCTGGCATCGAATTCTGGGTAGGGCGACTCCTGGGGGATTGGGCCCACTCGCAAGGCGGTCGCGCCATGCACGGCCGGCACTCGAAATGCGGTGTCGAAGAAGGCTTCCAGGAAAATGCGGGTCAGATCGGCGCTGACACGTTGTGAATCGACCGTGGTGGCGGATACACGAACCGAATTGTTCGGACTCACCTCAATCTCCGCTGAGATTCCTGGAAAGAGCAAGGTGTTCCCGCTTCGATCGACGAACCCCTTCGAGGTGACGCTGACGACTCCGTGGGACGCACCTCCTGATGCATCGGGTTTGGCGGCAAAACTAAGATCGCCAAAATAGGCTTTATTGTAACTCAGGAGCATCCTGGCGAAACGAGAAGTGTCTTGTTCCAGTCGATCCTCATCCAGTCCGAGATGCCCATGCCATTGCCTGGCGACGTCAATGACCTGCTTGAGTTTGTCCAGGTCGATGCGCGCATTCGTATCATTGGTCACGTCATCGAGGACCTGGGCGAGGATGGAGAGGGAGGATCCCTTATCCTGATGCCGCAGGCGAATCTTCTCGATGACGGCTGCGAGTGGACGGACGCTCGTGGCTTGGCCCTCCGTGGTCAGCTGCGCGAGAGCCTGAGGAGAAGTTCCCGTATCGCGTCGATCCCCCGGCAGCTCATCGTGGGCCTGCCTGGTGCATGCGAGGAACTTTGCCGTGAGTTCTTTCTTGTCGGCTAACTTTTGGCGGAACGTTCCGCGATGGAGATCCAGTTGGTCACGGAGCTGCAGGACGGAAGAGCTGCAGGCGGTCTGTAAGAGGAGAACGATCAGGAGCATGAACAGGGAGTAGGGTCGTCGTGTCATCGCAACCTCTCGATGGTGAATGGGAAAGCCTTGGATGATGCCTATGCGCTGCTGGCCAGATGGGTACGCAACAGCCATGCCGATCGTATGAAGGCTACAATGGAGCAGGGGGCTGGATTCGACTGATTTTTCAAACGGCCCTGTGAGTGGCATAAGCAGGCTGGGTATCGCATCGGATACGTTCGTATCCGATGCGATACTGTCACCCATGTGTCAGTGCTTGCGATCTTTTTGCATGATCTTGTCCGTCCAGGCGAGGAGAATCGCGGAGCCGAGAAAGGTCATGTGGATAAAGATCTTCCACTTGATGTGTTCGGGGTTTTCATTCTCGATGTCGACGAACGATTTTAAGAGATGAATGCTGGAGATGCCGATCAGTGAGGCGGCGAGTTTAATCTTGATAGTGCCTGGGTCGATGTGGGTCAGCCAATCCGGCCGGTCGGGATGGCCCTCTAAGTCTAATTTACTCACGAACGTGGCATAGCCGCCGATGATCACCATGGTCAGTAAATTTGCCACCATCGTGACGTCGACGAGTCCCAGAATGCCTAGCATGAAGACGGTCTCCGCTTGCTGATCGATATGCCGGACCATCTCCCACAGTTCGATGAGAAATTTGTAGGCGTATAGTAGTTCGGCGACGATCAAGCCTCCATAGAGCGGGGCTTGAATCCATCGGCTGGCGAACACGATGCTTTCAAACGCATGCTCGATGCGGCTGATAGGAGAATGGGTCTGCTTCGCTGTTGTGGGTTCTGAAAGATCGGAGTGGCTCACGGGGTGCTATTCTAATCGGCGAGGGGGTAGCCTGTCAATTTGTATGATGCTGTCGCGTTGAGCGGCTGAGAGATGACGATTGCCGCAACAGGGTGATTACTCATGGCGCGCGGCGAAAGAGGAATCTATGACATCGGTCTGGCGGTGACTGTCACACAGCTGGCGAATGAGGTCGATAATCCTGCGATCGTCTGTGGCCTTGTCGACGATGAAATCGGCTCCAGCAATGGAATAGGCAGTATTGTGTTCGAGGGAGGAGTCGTCCGTCATGACGAGGATCGTTGGAGGAATCATCAATTGCCTGATATGCCGTAGCACGTCGAGGCCGCTCCCACCATCCAGACGGGAACTCAGGATGGCCACATCCGGGTTTCGGTTGAGCATCATCGCGGTGGTTTCTGTCGAGTTCGACGATTCTCCCACCACCGTCACACCCGGGACTTTCTCCAGACGTTTCCGGAGTCTTCCTCGAAGGGAGGCGTCCATGTCGGCTAGAATAATGGTCATATGATCGTGTCGCCAGAGATTGCCATGCGTTGAGTCATGCCTAGTCTTAGGACGGATCGTGGCAAATGACAATCAGCTGAATAGCCACAGCCTGTAGGCGGATTCTGACGCCGCCTCGATTGTCATGCAGAGGCGAATGGCTCCGGATGCCACCTCTGTTTTCCGTACCCCACCGACTTGTCTGTCTGCTCGGGTGGATCATCGTTGAGTCTATTCCACCAAATGATGGTCGAGTGCGTATCGGATGAGTTCAGCGGTGGTGGCGAGTTGCAACTTATCCAGGAGACGCGATCGATAGGTGCTCACGGTCTTCATACTCAAACCCAGAGATTGTGCGATATGCTTGACGGACTGGCCCTGGGCTAAGGAGACGAGGACTTCGAACTCCCGCTCAGACAAGGTTTGATGGGCCAGCCCCGCGGGGTGTTTACTCAGGTTGCCTGCCATACGTTCTCCGAGGGAGGCGGTCACATACCGGCGGCCGGACAGGACTTGCTTGACGGCTCTAGCCAGTTCTTCCGGTGCGGTCTGCTTGGTGAGGTAGGCCATCGCCCCGGCACGGAAGGCGCGAACGGCATATTGCTCTTCCGGGTGCAGGCTCAAGACCATCAATGGTAGTTGGGGCGCGATGTCGTGCAACTCACACAAGAGTTCCAGTCCGTTCTGGTCGGGAAGGCTGATATCCACGATGGCCAGATCCCAGGGCTCTTGCCGTACCGCAGCCATTCCTTGCTGTGCGGTATCGGCTTCTCCGACTTCGACGTGAGGAACCGTTTCCTCCAGGATCTGCTTCACGCCCCGGCGGACGACTTCATGATCGTCAATGATGAGAATCTTTATCACGTGTGTCCCAATCATGGTGCCGCAAACTCCGCAAGGGGTAGGGAAGCCCAGGCCGTGGTTCCGAGTCCAGCGGTTCCTACAATATGAAAGTGGCCGCCCAGGAGAGAGGCTCGTTCCTGCATGCCACGGAGCCCAAAGGAATCAGTGGTGCTCAATCGCTCGGGGCTGATGCCCTTCCCGTTGTCCGTCACGTCTACCCTCACGTTGTCGCCATCATGGGAGAGTCGTATCTGTACCTGCGAGGCCGCAGCGTGACGCATCACATTCGTCAGGAGCTCTTGTGTGATTCGAAATACAGCAGCCGATATCTCGGAAGGCAGTGCGAGGGATGATAACTCCGGAGTCACAGCGACCGCACATTGTGCGCCAGTACGATCCTGAAACGTGGTGGCGAGATTTTCGAGCGCCGGGATCAGCCCGAGGTCGTCCAGCATGGCTGGGCGCAAGGCTGTCGCAGTTGTGCGAACAGCATCTAAGAGCCGATCGACTGAGCCAGACATGGCTCGGACTTTGCTCGGGAGCTCGACGCCGTCGGGGAACGCAGGGGCTTGCGAAAGTTTCCTGTTGAGCCAGGCCAGATCGAACGTCAGGCCGGTCAGTGCCTGTCCGAACTCATCGTGCAATTCCCGCGCAATCCTGCACCGTTCTTTTTCTGTCGCGAGCAGCGCTCGGCGCTCGGCATGATGCAGGTGGGTTTGAGCCAGTCGGAGCTCCTCTTCGATCGGGGTGTGCGGCACCATGGCCGTGCCGATCGCGATGAGGCCGATCAGACGCCCGCCGGCCCCTACCACCCGTGACATATTCCAGGAGAGCATCGTCAGTGCACCAGTACGTGTCCGGAGGGGGCTCTCGAGCCCTCGTCGCTCGCCTCCCTCGGCGACTTGCATGAGTTCGGCTAAGAATGACTCACGCCTCTCGATGGGGAGGCAGAGCTCCACATAGCTGCGGCCCAGTGCTTCGTCGGCCGTCCAGCCGGAGACCACTTCGGCTGCAGGGTTCCATTCCAGAATGATGGATTCAGTCGAAAGCAGCAGGATGGCACTGCTGGAGGCCTCCATGATTGCGCGATAACAATGCTCGATGGGCTCTCCTGTGTGGATGGCGGGCTCTGATGCACGGAGGGCTTCAGCCTTGGTGTGTGTGCTCAAGCTCCGGCCTGGAACAGGAGATGATCGGGCTGTGAGATGAAGGGTCCGTGTTCGTTTCATAGCGTGGTGAGTGCTGGTTCAAGATACACGTCTGCGGTGATGCAGGTGCCTTCTCCCATCGTGGATTGGATGTCCAGGCGCCCCCAATTTTTCGAGCGCGATGTTCCATGTGCGCGAATCCCATGCCTTTTGCCTGTCGGTGCGTGACGTCGAAGCCCGATCCATTGTCTCGAATGCGCAGCTGGACTCGCGGGCCAAGCCGCCGAAGGGCGATCACAACCCCGGTGGCCCTGGCATGCCGGACGCAATTGGTTAAGGCTTCTCTGGAGATGACGGCGAGTTCATGGGCCTCTTCGCATGTCAAAATCTCCTCGGCTTTCGGGTCGACGGCCAGGCGAATACGCAACCGACTCATCTGCTGAAACGTGCGGGCGAGAAATCGGAGTTCGACGACCAGGCTAAACGGCTCAATGGTGTCGGCGGCTCCTCCAGGAATCATCCGTTGAATGTCTTGGATAAGTTTGTGGATTTGGTTGGCAGCCGGATGAGGGGAAGAGGACGTGGCTCGCACCGTATCCTGCCGCAGTTGGGAGGATTGTGCCAGGCTCGCCTCGATTGCGCAGAGCGCATGGAGGACAGAGTCATGCAACTCCCGTCCGATGCGACTGCGGTCGTGCAGCAGGGCGTTCAATCGTTCTTCGGATGTCTTGAGAGAAGCCGCAAGGCTGTCTCCGAGCCGGACAGGAATAGACTCAGCGCGCTCGGATGAGCTTCCCTGTGCCAACGCGGCTGGCTGTGACCTCCGTTTGCCGGATGATTGCCGAAACCCGTCTAGTAGTTGGAAGCTTCGCCGATTCTTCATCGATTGCAACGCCCTTTCCCAGAAAGTGTCGTAGAACGCCAACGGGGGGTTATCTCACAGGGATCTGCCAGGTCGAGACAGTACGGATAGGGGGCGGCGATCACCTCCTGTATCGACAGTTGATCTGCGGTAGCGATGGGCAAAACGTTCATGCGAGATTTCTCCCTCCGCAGAGCAGACGCACTCTCAGCTGATGTGAGCGGCCTGGATGAACCACTATCATTGGACCAACCCCGTGCTGGTTGCTCGTGCCAGGACTGGCGTCGCTAGAGATCTATGGTAGCCCGCCACCGCTCCCTCGCGGATGATCCGACCGTGCGATACAGGACTGTCGACACGTGAAACGGGAATGACAATGTTCTTGCCTCCGAACCCGAAACTATTTACCAGTGCTCGTTGCAGCGTTCGCGCTTGTCCCACGCAGGGCACGTAATCCAGATCGCACTGGGGATCCGGATGTGTCAGATGGAGCGTGGGGGGAATGAATTGGTGTTGAAGCGCGAGCACTGTGCCGATCAGTTGAAAGGCGCCGCTGGCCGCAAAGGCATGGCCGAGCGCCGATTTAAACGAACTCACGGGAATCTGATAGGCATGCGAGCCCAGGGCTTCCTTGATGGCGATCGTTTCGATGAGGTCTAGTTCCACGGTTCCCAGGCCGCAGGCGTTGATGTAGTCCACTTCTTCCGGGAACCAATGGGCTGAGGCGATGGCGCGATCGATGGCACGGCGGTGCTCCTTGCCCGTGTCGTCAGGGCGAGCCATGGAGAAGGCATCGGTGGTAAAGGCCCAGCCTTCGAGTTCGGCATAGATCGGGGCGCCACGACGTTCGGCATGCTCCTGCTCTTCGAGGATCAGACAGCCGGCGCCTTCACCCAGGACGATGCCGCAGCGGGTTTGGTCGAACGGGCGTGGCAGATTACGAATCGTGCCTCCCTGGTCTGGCGCCAAGGTCCTTCCGGCATCCATGGCGGAGAAGATCGTGGGATGCAGGGGGGCTTCGGCTCCTCCTGCCACGACAATATCGACGTCATGTGCCTGGATGAGATCGTAGGCTCGACCGATGGCGTTGGCCGTTGAAGAACATCCGATGGAATAGGTTTCACATTCCCCGTGGGTGCCCATCGCGATCGAGACTTCTGCGGACACGGCATTGGGGAAGGTGGTGGTCATGGTGAAGGGGTTGGTGTGTTTATACTGTTTGGCGAGCATGGAATCGTGTGCTTCGAAGGCTTCTTTCAATCCGCCCACCGACGTGCCGAAGCAGACCGCCGCGCGATCGCGATCTTCCTGGTCCATATCGAGCATGGCATCGCGGCCGGCCATAAGGGCCGCGGCCACGGCAAATTGAGAGACCCGCCCCATCCGACGGGCTTTCTTGGGCTGAATAAAGTCTGTCGGGTCGAAATCGCTCACTTCCCCGGCAAGGGAGGCTTGAAAGGGCGAGGTGTCGAAGCTGGTGATCGGCCGAATGCCGCTCTCCCCCCGGCTCAACTGATGCCAAAACATTCCAAGGTCACACCCCAGCGGAGACACGATGCCCATTCCCGTAATGACTACTCGACGACGCTGTGTCATGGGTGCACTCCTTCTTGTACGGAGGATGAGGGGGCCTCTGCTGCATGAGTTCCTTGGTGCCACGCCATGTGGTGGTCTCGGTGAGTCTGTGGGACTGACTCGCCTGGGTAGAATTTGTCGTAGAAGGCTACATCCAGATGATGCGCTTGAAACGCGATGACGGTCTTGAATGCATCGGTGTGAGCGGGGAATCGACCGTAGGTCTTCACGACGTAATTGCAGAACGCGATGGTCGCTTCTACTGCTCGTTCTTCATGTTTGCGGATAGATGCTGACGGTACGGTGGTGGTCCAGGGCTGTGCTCCCGAACCGGAATAGGTGCCTCCCTCGCCAAATTTTGACGTCATCATCCTGAGAACGGCTTCCTCCATTGAGGGCAAGAACGGAGGGCAGGGACCTTCCCATACGTCGGGAATCCCAACGGGATTGGATCGGATGCCTGGTATTGGCGAGGGGGCGAAGTGGAATCCGAGGCCCTGGAATATCTGAGGTTCCCACCCGAGAAGATGGCGGCCGCTCCCAACACTATGAATCCCACCTCCGAGCCCCATGGCTTGCTCCATTAAAAACATGTTTTGGCATGTGATGGCTTGCTCTTGGAGCGCAGTGTCGGTGATGGCGGCATCGATGTCGCGAAGAGTCATGGTGCGACGCTTAGCGATGTCATCGTGGAGATGGCCGCCACGGCTTCGACGGAAGGTGTCGAGTCCACAGGCCTCGTTCCCATTGTCAGTATCAATGACGAAGTAGCCACATTCGCTGCTGAAGAGGACGAGCAAGAGGTTGAGATACACAGTCGTGATGTCGGTGACAGGGATGAAGTAGAGGGAGCCGGGCCGGTTCGCGTACCACTGGTTGAATGACAGCATGTAGGGCATTTCGCGAGGGATATCGAGGCGACCGTCTTGTAGTTTGACCAGCAAGGGTGCCTCACCGCTGTCAGGGTCTGGCACACGTGTTACGAAGTAGAGACCGGTGTCGTCAGTCACGAACATGCGCGTGGCTTGGGCGGCGCAGGGGCTTGGCACGGTTCTGCCCTGAAAACTCATGATGGCCATGCCTTGACCGTCTTCACCCCCGCGCCGAGGGGCGTACTGCATATCTGCTAGATGCATGCCCGTTTGGCCGACTCCTGCGAACAGCAGGTAATGCAGCTCTTCTTTTGACAAGGGAATCGGAGGGAGCTGACTTTGGAAGCGAAGTGGGCCTTCCGGAATTTCCATTCCACATCCGAAGCGACGCGTCTTTCTGTGTCGCAGGACTTCCAGGACTGATTGCAAACCAACCGTATGTGATTGGTGGAGTGTGGGTGCTGTCATGGCATCCTCCTTCTCGTGAGGGACTCAAGACGCGTCTTGAACGTGTGTGGTTCCGAGTCGATGAGGACACGATACTCGGCAGTGGGCAGGAGGGGACCTACCCGAACGGGTAGGTCCCCTCCATACACAATTGTCCTAGCCTGGCGTCGTTGAAGCAGGCAGGTAGCAGCAAAGAAAAGATATCGGCCGTTCACTCATCTTCCTCACGTGCAGAGGAAGTGCCAAGGAGGAGGCATCATGGATACTTCTGCTCAGGCGACATGTCCCTTTCACGTCACATCTGCCACTAAGGAAGGAGGGCGGTCGACATCCGTTCATTCCCACCGGACACTCAAAGAACTCCCTGGGCCGGATGGGCTGCCAATATTGGGAAATATCCTGCAGCTTGATTTGAAACAGCTGCACTCGATTCTTGAGCAATGGGCCGGTACCTATGGATCGATCTATAAGTTTCGAATCGCGCAGAAGACCGTGGTGGCTATTTCCGACACAGGTCTCATCAATGAGGTGTTGCGGAAGCGCCCGGCTGCGTACCGTCGTCTTGAGTCGATAGAGCCTGTTCTTAAGGAAATGGGAATCGATGGCGTGTTCTCAGCGGAGGGCGAGCAATGGCTTCGGCAGCGGCGTACGGCCATGCAGGCGTTGAATACCGCACATCTGAGGAGTTTTTTTCCGACATTGACGAAAGTGACGGAGAGGTTGAAGAAGCGATGGGATCAGGCAACGTCAGATGGTGCCCCGATCGATGTGCAAGAAGATCTGATGCGGTACACCATTGATGTCACCAGTAATCTCGCGTTTGGGTACGATGTGAATACGTTGGAGGGGCAGGGCGACGATATTCAGCGGCATCTTGAGAAAGTATTTCCCATGGTCAATCGGAGAATCAACGCGCCCTTCCCGTATTGGCATTTCGTGAAACTTCCGGCAGACCGCGCCTTAGACGACGCGCTCGTGGCCATCCGTAAGGCACTGGCGGAATTCATTGCTCATAGCCGTGAGCGGCTGGCGCAGAACCCCGAGCTAGCAACGCATCCAACAAATTTTTTGGAGGCCATGCTTGCGGCACGGGATGTTGATGGAGCCGACATCACCGATGAGGAGATCTTCGGCAATGTTCTGACCATGCTGATCGGAGGCGAAGATTCTACTGCTGCGACGATGGCCTGGATGCTTCACTTCTTGACCGAATATCCCGACATTCAGCTTCGAGTTCAACAGGAGCTGGATGAGGTGTTGGGCTCTGCCAACGCGCTGCATGACATGCGCGATGCCGAGCGCCTTACGTATCTGGAGGCGGTGTCGTTCGAGACGATGCGCCTGAAGTCTGTCTTCCCTATCCTGTTTCTTGGAGCCAATAAGGATGTGGAGCTGGGTGGGGTACATATTCCGGAAGGCACGGCGATCTTCCTCCTCACTCGCAAGTGCGGGATGCAGGAACGAGAGTTTACGGCAGCGGATCAGTTTCAGCCAGAGCGGTGGCTTGCTGCTCATGGTGGTCAGGAGGGAGGCCATAATCCCAAAGCCTTTGTGCCCTTTGGAGCAGGTCCCCGATTGTGCCCTGGGCGCAATTTGGCGTTGTTGGAAATGAAGTCCGCAATGGCCATGCTCTTCAGAAATTTTTCCGTTGAAAAACTGGAGGGTGCAAAGCCTGTCGAGGAACACTTTGGCTTTCTTATGGCGCCTGAAAATTTGTCTGTCACCTTTAGACGGAGAACGCAGTGTGTCTCTCAGGAGGCAGGGTACGCGGAGGTTGTCGGCAATTATCCGGCCATGACGGTTGGCGCATAGTCTATCGTACCCAGGCCGTTCACCGTACTGGGGACGAGGGGGTGCACTATCTGCTCGGGGGATAAGGGCGAATACGGAGCGATGGTCTTGTGGTGAATTCTGTGCGAACGTGTGTGGGCTAGAGGGATGGGGGCGTGGTCTCAGGAGAGTTGTCCTGATGTGGGGGCCTGTTCTGGGGAGTCGGGTTTGATGCGCTCCGCTGCCACTGTGCCACCGCTGCCCAACGGTTCTCAACCCCTCCGAGCTTGTAATACACGTTTTTCAGGTGAAACTTGATCGTATTTAGGCTCACGTGGAGAATAATAGAAATTTCCCAATTGGTCTTTCCTTCCGCGACCCAATGCATGATCTCTTCTTCTCGATTTGTGAGGGAAGGTGTTTCCAGGAGAGGGTGACCATCGTTTGCCGTCGAGGTTGCTTGCATATAGGCGAGATGGAGATGCGGTCCAAGAATTTGCATCATGGTTCTGAACTTGTTCATCAGGTGCTGGTCGAAATTACTGAACGCAAAGTAGGTACATAGGCCTAATGCCCCGCGCACTCCGACCGTCAAACATTCCTTAATCCCCGCGTCGAGTTTAAGGCCAGCTACTTCCTTCGAGATTTCGAGATCGAGGAGATCCTCACTCGAGACGGTTCCGATCTGGGTGGCTTCTAAGAGGTGAATGGCAGGATCCCACTTGTAGCCTTGCGTCTCATAGAGGTGGGTATGCTCCCTCCCGTAACTCGAGTGGCCAATCTGTAATTGCTTATTGGAAATATCGAATATCCCGCTCGCAGAATATTCATGAGGCGCGATCGTGCCAAAACATGCAGCCAACATCGGTAATTGGTCTCGATGTTGAATGCTTCGCACCTGGTGCATGATCTCGCCCAAGTGCTGAAACTCTTTTCTGGATGGATATTGGAGGGTTTCAGGTCCTCGAAAGATCACGGGTGCACCTCCAGGTATTTCACGGGTCGGTCGTGAGGTGTGACACTGTTGAGAGGATACAGTGGTGTCTTCAGGGCATGGGCTGCAGGAGATTCGCTGTTGGTGGTCATGTCGTCAGTCCATTCACGCTTGAAGAGACGAGTTTGAGCAATAGATGCTCAGCTGGCCTATCCGATGGTGGTTGCGCGTTGCTGTTCGGCACGGCCATGCTGAAACTCTCCGCCGATGGTCGGTCATACGGCCGTAAAATCCTCGAATCTCTCTTTGCTCTTACGGCTCGACCAGTCGAGAATGAATGCCGGAACTCGTAGTCTCATCGTTGTTGAGTTCCGCCAGGTCTATGTCTAACTGAGGGCCTTCTGCGGTGATGCAGGTGCCTTGACCGATCGTGGACTCGATGTTCAGGTGCCCCCCGATCCTCCGAGCCCGCTCCCGCATATGCGCAAATCCAACGCCCGCTGTTTGTTCTTCCGTGATGTCGAAGCCAGATCCGTTGTCGCGAATGCTCAGGCTGACTCGCGAGCCGATATGCCGAAGGGCGATCTCGACTTCTGTAGCTTGCGCGTGTTGTACGCAATTATTCAACGCTTCTCTCGCGATGGTGACGAATTCATGTCCCTCTTCGTTGGTCAAGATTTCCTCTGCTGTCGAGTCAATCTCCATATCAATCCGCACCTGCCCCATCTGCTCAAGGGTCTGGGCGAGAAATTGCAGCTCTGAGACCAGGTTGAACGGCTCAATGTGGTCGGATTCCACAGCCAGGATCATCCGTCGGATGTCTTGGATGAGACGCTGGAGCTGATCGACGGCCTGGTCGCGTGAATGCACAAGGCCTAACTCGATGGCATAGAGCGCTTGCAGCACAGACTCGTGCAATTCACGCCCGATACGGCTGCGATCGTGAAGCAATGCGCTCAAGCGTTGCTCGGATGCCGTGAGGGCTGCGGTGAGGCTGTCTTCAATCTGTTCATGCAGCAGGCGGGGAATGGACTCACGGGTGCTGTAGGGAATCCCTTGCGCGAGTGTTGTGCGCGGCTGCATCGGTTTGTCGGGAGATTGCCGATACCCGTGGATGAGCTGGAACCCCAGTCGAGATTTCATCAGGTGGAATGTCCTTTCTCCATATGTGACCAGGAACCGCTACGAATTCTCTCCTGGTAGAGCATCCCTGGTTCGAGACTGCACTACTAGTACACGACCGTTCCGCCTCCCGTCACCTGGCGGATCCGCCAGGTGACCAATGGGTCTGAAATTTGGAACCATTCAGGCTCAGTTCCATATTGCTGTAGTAGCTCAACCCAGTGGAGGTACACATGAGCGACGGAGTCAGGCAGGGAGCGCGGCCGATTGCCTTTTGCGAAGGAGAGTTCTTGGTCAAGGCCCTTGAAAGCGAGGAGGAGTTTCGGCAGGCGTATCGTCTTCGGCACAGAGTTTTTGCGGAGAAACTCAGATGGGTGCCAGAGCGGGAGGACCGACTCGAGACTGATATTTATGATGCGTGGAGCACCGCCATCGGTATTTTTTCCAGTCAAAATGAACTCTTGGGAATGGTACGGATGACGCCTGCTCCCTTCCCGTTTATGCTGGAAAGCGAGTTCAGCGGATGCCTGGTTGGATCACATCACGTTCGCAAGGAGCTCGACACCGCGGAAATTACCCGCTTGACTGTGGATCCTGCAATTGTCGATCGAGGTCTTTCCGCTAAGCTGATGCGGACTATTTTTAAGGGCATGTATCACTGGACTCTCGCGAATAATATTCGCTACACCTACCTGGTTGTTGAAAGTAGGCTTCTCCGTGTTGTGCAGCGAATCGGATGGCCCTGCCATGCAATCGGTGCTCCCGCCGCCCTTCCTCCTGCGTATGTGCTGTCAGTTGGGGCGCTGCTCGATCTCGACGAGTTTCGCGCAAATGCAGCGTTGCGGCAACCCGAGATGCTGGCGTGGTTACATTCCACGGAGCCAGTTACGACCGCGACTGTAGAGAAGCTGTGAAGCATTTCTTGGCTTTGAATAGGTGAAGTAGCAGCCTTTTACCGATGCCAGTGAAGTGAAGCGTGAGCAGGAAGGTCAGATCGCGCTCGGAAGACCGTGCAGGGTGGGAAGTCCATGTTCCATGGCCGCGGCGACTGCTTGTGAGCGGGTGGTCACATCGAGTTTGGCGAAGATGCTTGCGAGATGGAATCGTACTGTCCGTTCCGTCACCCCAAGAATCTGGCCGACTTCCCAGTTCGTCTTGCCATTTTTTATCCAATTCAAGATGGTCACTTCGCGTGGGGATAGTTCTTTTACGCACTTTTCCGTTGCGGGCGCATCCTTCCTTGCTGTTCGCATGAGGGCAAGGTGGAGATGGCGTCCAAGGTACTCCACGAGTGGAGCGTATCGCACAGCGTCGGTACTTTCCCCTCCTGCAAAGGAATAAAACGTGGCGAGGCCGCATGTCGGGTCGACCGAACTGGTAGTGATTCCGTCAGCCAGGCCAAACCCTTTAGCGGTTTCGATAAAGTCTAATTCTTCTTTGGAGGTCGCTTGGAGATAGGTATGTTTCCAGACCTGAGTGCTGGGAGATTGAGAGGCTGCTCGGAATACGGGGTCAATGTCGGCGTACCCGTTTTTCCAGTAGAGATAGAGCCATTCATCTGGATAGCTGACATTCACTACGTTTGTGAAACCCTCAAATTTTCCGCTAGGGCTGAGGCGTGCCAATCCACCGAGTAGACGGTCAAAAGGGAAAAGACTCTGAAAGCGAACGAGAGTATCTCTCACGTCATCAGAGGTCTCTGCTTGCGCGGCGTAGTGGAAGACTTCCAGCGCGTGCTGACATTCCTGCTTTGAGAGATTCTCGAATAACTGACCTGGAAAGGAGTTCTTAAGACTTTGCGCCATAGTCAATCCAATCTGAGCAGGAGACTGAACCTTGGGAGTGAATTATACGCCGTCCATGCAATAGATGGAATAGCCATTCCTGCGTCAGCATGATGCCAAATGGCCCTATTCGCAGGTATTTTAGTATTCTGGCATGGAGAAGTGCCCCCCCATTCGGTATGATCCCTCCTCTTTTACACTGAAGAAGGAGCGAGGCAACCATGAACTGGATATTGGGCTCAGTGGTCAGCATGGTAGTTTTTCTTCTGCCATCCTATACATTTGCTCAAGCGATTCGATTTCAACCTCAGGGGGCTGCTGCGGCCGGTCAGGGGAATGCCTTTGCCGCACAGGCGGATGATGCGTCAGCCATTCATTTCAATCCAGCTGGGTTAACTCAGCTGGATGGGGTTCAAAGCATGGTCGGGACGAACCTCATGGGAGGGTCGATCAAATACAAGAGCCCTGCGGGTCTCGATACAAGAGGTGATTTCGGGGGAAGCATCACCTCTCCACCGCCCAGTCAGTTCTATCTAAGCGCGAATCTTGGAGCTCTAGGTCTCTCGGCGCTCTCCCCCGTCACACTAGGGATTGGCCTTACTTCCCCATTTGGTACGAGTACCCGCTACCCGATGAATAGTCCCTTCAATACCGCCGTGACATCGGCGACATTGCCGCTCATCGATATCAAGCCAACATTCGCCTACAAGGTTAATGACGATTTGTCGCTGGGTGTCAGTGCGGATATCTACACCTTCGCGGGCTTTCTTGGGGAGGGGCATGTAGAGCAGCGGCAAGTGGGAGCCGGCTTGTTCGGCGTTCCAGCTGGAACTTCCGTTGAGTTCAACGGGAAAGGGACCGGGGCTGGTGCAACAGTTAGCCTGCTCTATACTCCCCTGAGAAATAATGAGGGCAAACCGATTGCCTCCATCGGACTGGTCTATCGCACCCAGGCGGTCGTGCCGTTGAGCGGATCGTTATCGGTGAACGGGGCGAAGGTTGCCGATGCCCGTACCAATCTTGTGCTGCCGCAGATCTATACCGGAGCGATTGCGGTCTGGCCTGTTCGTACGAATGAGCGGGAATGGAAGCTGGAACTCGATGTGGAATATGTCGGCTGGAAGTCGAATCGCGACCTCGATGTGCATCTCTCGACGGGAGGGGTGATCCCGCAACCACAGCAATGGAAGACGGTGCCGGTGGTGGCGGTCGGCACCGAGTATAAGTGGCTCAACCCTGAATGGCTGCCCCATTGGGATGTGGCCGTTCGATCGGGGTATACCAGAACGGAGAATCCCGTTTCCGACCTGACCTTCAACCCGGGCACGATTTCATTGTCCTCCAACACGCTGTCTATCGGGGCTGGATTCTTGTGTAAGGGCCAGGGACGATTTTTAGGAATGGTGCCTTGCGGAGGGACGTCCGCTCTCTGGCCTAAGGCCATGGGGCTCGATGTGGCGTTCCAGGAATGGTTTTATGAGCCGAGGGCGGTTACCAGTAACCAGAACCCCACCGTCAACGGGACGTACCATGCCTATGTGCATTTGGGGACCGTCAGCCTCAAATTCATGTTTTAGCAGGATGCTGAAAAAGTCCGTCAGCGGCGTTCTCGCGTCGTTCAGACCCTCAACGTACCCTACGGGTACGCTTCGGGTCTTCGCTTGCTGCGGCCTTGCGGGCGGCCTTTTTGAGCATCCTTCTCGATGTGCCCCTGTTGTCCTTACCGTCAAGCTCGTGAGATTCAGGCGCGCCTATAGAGATTTTTCGCAGTATGTTGGTGGAGAAAAGCAGGCACGTTCGCCAATTTTGAAAGCCTGCATCCCACCTCGTGCTCGACGTGGACTATGCCGTGGCTTGTGGGGCAGGTAGAGGGATGTTGAGCACGACCTGCGTGCCTTGTCCAGGACGGGATCTGATCGTAAGCCTCGCGCCGAGTTTTCGCGCCCGTGCCCTCATGTTGGCGAGGCCCAGCCCGGATGATTTCCGGGCTGTTGGGCGGAAGCCCTCCCCATCATCGGAAACTTCCAGTCTGAACTTCCCACGATAGAGTTGGACGGTGACCCTGCGGTGAGCGGCTCCAGCATGTCGGAGGCTGTTGCTCATGGCTTCTTTGGCGATGCTGAGTACAGGGCCGCATTGGGTATGTGAGAGTCCTTCGGCAACGGACTTGTCGATGGCCAGTTCTATGTCGCCTGCGCCGGCAACGGCCAACGATTGTACGATGGCGAGGAGTGCCTGGTCGAATGCGCCATGCTGGATGGCGGGTGCTTGCATGCGAGGGATGAAGCTTCTCACTTCGCGGATGACATCGTTTAGTTGGGCGACGGAGGTATCCAGCCGGCGGGCGTTTGTGGGGGAGGTCCGCTTCACGCGCTGCCGGGTATGTTCCAACCCCATGCCGACCGCATAGAGCGATTGAAGGATACCGTCATGGAGGTCCTGACTAATCCGTTCCCGTTCCTCCGTGACCCGCATCCGTTCGGAAATATCTTTGACCACCGCGAGCAGAAGCGGGCCGGTCTGGCCAGGCAGTTCGATCCCGGTGGTGGTGACGGAGACCCAGATCATATCCCCGGTTTTCCGGATGTAGCGTTTTTCGTAGGTATAGCTGGAACGTGTGTCCTCAAAGAAGGCATTCGTGAGGGCAAGATTGTCGGGTAGATCGTCCGGATGGGTATAGAGGGCATAGGTATTCCCAACGACTTCCCGTTCACTGTATCCTGTCAGAGCGCAGAAAGCCTTGTTGGCACTCAGGAGTCGTTTGTGGTTGTCCATAATGACCAGTCCGACCGGTGCATTTGCCACGAACTGACGCCACTGGACTTCACTGGTGCGGAGGGCCTCTTCTGCCAGCTTTCGTTCTGAAATGTCCCGCGCAAAGGCAAAATTCAACTCCTGGCCTTCGAAGGCCACGTAGTTGACGACGATCTCCACCGGATAGATCTCGCCGTTCTTCGTCCGGTGGCGTGTTTCAAATCGGAGCTGTCCGGCCTGCCGAAGTTCTTCTAATAGACGTGGCGATGGCTCAGTCTGATGGTCGGGATCGATGTCTGCCACACGCATGGAGAGAAGCTCTTCCCTCGAGTACCCGAGCCGTTGGCAGGCTGCATCGTTCACATTGACGAAGCGTGATTCCGTATCGATCCAGAACACCATGTCGGCGGCCCGGTCGACCGCGCATTGGGTGATACGCAGCGCCAGTTCCGCCTGCTTCCGGTCGGTAATGTCGTGGCCGACCGTGATGAGGCAGGGGGTTCCATTGAGAGTGATCCGTTCGCTCGAGACGAGCAGGTAGATGGCCGTACGATCCTTCTTCCACATGCCGAGCTCACGATTCTTAACGGATCCCTCATTCTGCAGTTGTTGAAAGTACCGGGCGCGGTCCTCGGGGGTCGGCCATAGACCGAGCGAGAGAACGGTTTGGCCGATGGCTTCATCCCGTTGGTAGCCGAACAGCGTCAGCGCTGCATCATTCACTTCCAGACAGCGTCCGGTCTCGAATTCCGTGAGAATGATCGGGTGGGGGCTTAATTGGAAGGCTTTGGCGAATCGTTCTTCGCTGACCCGCAGTGCCTCCTGTGCTAGGATACGTGCTTCTTCGGTCTCGATCGCTGACGCCAGAATACCTATGAATCGTTCGTCTGCCTCGGTCGGAATAAAATCGTGCTGAAAGACGATGCAGAGCGATCCGACCGACTCTTGGCCACGGGTTACGACTTTGCCGACGTAGGTTTCCAAGCGAAAGCGGCCGACATTGGGGTCTGTCGTGGCATAGGACGTCTCTGCGAGATGACGAATGGTACGGAGGTGTTTCTCTCCCTGCTGGATAAGGTCGCAACAGAGATGCCCTTTAGCTTGGTCTACCGGATTAAAATCAGGAGGAGTCTGCCATTGGCCGATCGAACAGAGGAGCTCCCCCTCAAGACGAGAGTACAGGGCGCAGGTGCCTCCGAGCAGTTCTCCGGCCAGGGCCGTCAGGCGATTGATGTTCGCCAAGGGATCGCTTCCGAACTCCAGGAAACATTCGTTGATTTTTCTCAATCTCTGCTCAGTCTGCCTGCGGTCTAGCTCTCCGCTGATCCATCGCGCCATTAACTGAAGGAAGTCTTTGTCCGCCTCGCTGAATGTCCCTGGATAGGGGTCTGGCCCGAAGAAACACACCGTGCCATATACTCGGTGCTGTTCCAACAGTTTCGTGCCGATGTAGCTCTCTATGCCCAGGGCGGCATACCCGGGATGATGGCGCCAGTCGGACGATCCTGCATGTTCAAAACACAAGGGCCCTTCCGTCTGCAGCGTGGCGCTACAGAAGGATTGGGAGAGGGGGATCAGTGCGCCTGGGGCCGGATTACCGGTCGCTGGCCAGACCTGATTCAGTTCGATGTAGTCGCCTACGACTCTGGTCAGCACGCCGATCGGCATCCGGAAGCGGAGGCAGCCGAGTTCCAGTACCGTCTGCATTCGTTGCTCGAATGTCAGGCCTGGCGCCGAGGTCGCGGCTTGGAGGGACCGGATGGCCTGCTCGCTTTCGTGCAGCGTCGACTCGACCTGTTTGCGGAGGGTGATGTCGTCGCAGACGACGAGAATCAAGATTTTGCCTGCTCCGTCCTGAATCGCACGCGCACGCTCTTTGACCCACAGCCTGGTGCCGTCCTTACGGATCTTTTGGATTTCCCAGTGGAAGAGCGTAGAGGGACTGGCGGCGCATGCGCTCAATTGTTCGAGCACGGCCTGATGGCTCTGGGGATCGAATACGCGGAGTACAGAGTGATTCGTCAGTTCCTTCTTGCTGTACCCCAGTTGCTCTGCCCCATAGGCATTGACTGACAGGACGGTGCCCTCATGTGAGAGGGTGAAGTACATGGAAGGATTGTCGTCGTACAGGGTCTGGTACTGCTGTTCGTTGGCTTTGAGCGTCGCCTCCACTTGGGTTCTTCGTGCAACCTCCGCCTCAAGATCAGCAACCGCCTGTTCCAGTCCTTCGGCGCGCTCGCGGACTCGTTGCTCAGCGTCTTGGCCACATTCTTGTACCGCGAGCTTCTGTTCGAGTTGCGCCACGAGCGCACGAAGGTGGGCGAGTTCGGTGAAGGGAAGGTTTGTGCGATCCTGAGAAACGCTCATCGCAGGCTCAGTTCAGGTTGCGGCTCAGCCGGTCATATACCCAACGCTGGAGATCAGTGCCGGTACATCCTCGGGGCTTGCAGGCGCTTGTGTGGCATGTCGCAATGCGGGGTGTAGGATAAAGCGGGCAGCTTGAGAAAATCTAGAGCCGTTAGGCCCTGGCCTGAGCCGTTACAGGCGTTCTCTGGAGGGAGAAAGCGGGGTCCCGGCGAGGCGATTGACGGTTTTCGGCTGTGTGTTCATCCACGGAAGCCCCTGCTCGCACCGTCATGTGTGCTGGCATCCACGCCGAGCTCTCTATTCGGCGAGTGCTTTCCGAAGCTCCGTGAGAGTCCTAGTATCAAGACCGGCGTCCTGCAGCGCCTTGTCGCTGGCCGCCGAGATATTTTCGAGACTGCCGAACTGTTTGAGGAGTCGATTCCGTGTGACCTCGCCGATGCCGCGTACGCGATCGAGTGGAGAGGCCAGCATGGACTTGCCTCGCAGTTTGCGATGGAAGGTGATCGCAAAGCGATGAGCCTCGTCGCGGATACGTTGGACGAGATGGGTCGCCGGAGAGTTCGCGCGCAGGAGAATGGGGTTTTTCCGGCCGGGGAGGAAAATCCGCTCCTCCTTTTCACCGCGTGCTTTGGCCAGGCCCATAATAGCCAAGTCTGGATGTCCGACCCGTCTCAGCCCTTCCATGGCCGCGGCGAGTTGGCCGAGCCCTCCGTCGATGAGGATGAGATCCGGGCGCGCGAGATGCTCGCTATCTCCGTAGCGGCGCATGACGACTTCCTGCATGCTGGCGAAGTCGTCGGCGCCAATGACGGTTTGGATGGTGAATCGCCGATAATCCGCTTTCTTCATCTGGCCATCTTCCCACACGACCATGGAGGCGACGGATTGCTGGCCCATCGTATTCGAAATGTCGAACCCCTCGATACGCCGGGGCAGGACCTCCAGCCGGATGAGCCGCTTGAGTTCTTCGACAGCCTGCTGTCCGACTTCTTCGTCTCGCAGGTGGTTGGCGACGGCGGCGGCGGCATTTTCCTCTGCCAGGAGGAGCAATTGGTGTTTCACGCCACGCTCCGGTGCCACGACGCGGACGGTGTTTCCGCGTTTGCCTGAGAGCCATTCTTCGATGACCCTGACGTCGTCGAGTTCGGTGGGAATGAGCAGCTCTTTGGGCGGTTGGCCGTCTTTGTTGTAGAACTGCTCAATGGCCGATCGAACCAGTTCTTCGTCTACGGCGTCGGCTGAATGGGGCCAAAAGAAATCTTTACGTCCGATGAGGAGGCCTCCGCGCACGAAGAGAATCTGGAGATCGACCGCTGTGCCTTGCCGCGCCAGCCCAATCACGTCCTGATCGGTCGTCGTCGTTTGGGTGATACGTTGCTTCTCCAGCGTACGTTCGATGTTGAAGAGCCGGTCACGCAAGCGGGCGGCCTCTTCGAATTCCTCCCGCTCCGCCGCCGATTCCATCTGGGCCCGCAAATCGTCCAGCAACTCATGGTCGCGCCCTTCGAGGAACTGGCGAACCTGGGCGACGATGTGGTGGTAGTCCTCTTTCGATTGATTGCCGGTGCAGGGGGCCATGCAGCGTTTGATTTCGAATTCGATGCAGGCCCGTTCCGCCTTGCCGTTGATGTCGATCGTGCAAGTCGCCAGGGGAAAGGACTTCTTGATCACTTTCAAGGTTTCCCGCAAGGCGCCTGCCGGCGTGTAGGGGCCATAATAGAGCGCGCCGTCTTTCTGTACGCGGCGCACGATGGAGAGGCGGGGAAAGTCCTCTTTAATTGGCAGCCGGAGGTAGGGGTATTGTTTGTCGTCCCGTAAGACCACGTTGAATCGCGGACGATGCTGCTTGATCAGATTGCTTTCCAGAATCAGCGCTTCGAGTTCCGAGCGGGTGACAATCGTTTCGAGGTCTGCGATATGGCCGACCAGGACGGCGTTTTTCGGGGAATGATCGGCCCCTTTCTGAAAGTAGGACCGCACACGGTTGGAGAGGACTGAGGCCTTCCCGATGTAGAGCAGCTCACCCTGTGAATCCCTGAATAGATAGACCCCTGGTTGATCTGGGAGGTGGTCGAGCTTGGATTGCAGTTCTTGGGATGTAGCCATCAGCTGTCAGCCTTCAGCGGTCGGCAAGAATAGAATGCCTTCAGGCAACATTCTACGGTCCGAGACCATCTGTGGCAACTTGTCCGATGGAGTACGGCTGATCGCTGACGGCTCGCTTAGCGCAGGCTGCGCACGAACGATGGACTGAGACTTCCCCGAGCCACTTCTGCGACCGGGCCCTTCATGGTGAGGCTGAAGTCCGAGGTCACTTCAATGTTGAGCTGGCCTCCCGGCATCTTCACCGTGACGGGGCTTTTCACCAATCCGAGTCGGACCGCCGCACTGGCCGCGGCACAGGAGGAGGAGCCGGAGGCCTGGGTTTCACCGGCCCCCCGCTCCCAGATGAGGATGAAGAGTTCTTTCGGGCCGGTTGGCACGGCGAGTTGGACGTTCGTACGTTTCGGGAAGAGGGCATGGTTCTCGAGTGCCGGCCCTAATTTCAGGAGATCCTCCCGTGACCAGGCCTGTCCTGCTGATTTGAAGACGACGCAATGGGGATTGCCGACGCTGACACCGGTGAAGATGAGCGACTGGCCTGCGGCGTCGATGGGCTGTTCGATCAGTTCGCTGGTGGTGAGGGTGCAGGGAAGTGCCGCCGGCTGGAATGTGGCCCGACCCATTTCAACGGTCACGGCGCTGGCATCTCCATGCCGGTCGACATGCAGATCGATCGTCACGAGCCCGCCCTTGGTCTCAACGGTGAAGTGTGTTTTTTTCGTTTTGCCGGTGGCATGGAGATAGCGGGCGAAGATCCGCAGTCCGTTGCCGGACTTTTCCGCTTCACTGCCGTCTGGATTATAGATGCGCAGGCCGAAGTCCGCTTTTTTTGACGGCACCAGCGCAAGAATCCCATCGCTGCCCAAGCCCCAATTGCGGTCGCAGATGGATTTGATCCTCGATGGGCTGAGCGAGAACGAAAGTTCTTTGGGATCCATCACCACATAGTCGTTGCCCAGCCCATGTCCGCGAAAGAAACCGTTCTTCATCCTGACTCCTTTGGTATCTCATCGTTCGTAAGCGTGAAGCGGGGGAACAATACTGTGGCTGGACCGGAATCGTCAATGGGGTCAGTCGGGGCCAGGGCCTGAATCGGTGGGGCCTTCTTCACGAGCGACGAGCGACGCTTGACGAGGTTTATACGATCTTCACGCCAGGAGGCCGTTCGATGAGTTCGATCTCATAACCATCGGGGGCATCGATGAAGATGAAGCGGCTGCCGGATGACGTCTGGGTAGGGCCGTCCGTGATCGTGACGCCCCTTGCGGTGAGGGACGTGATGGTGTCGTCCATGTTCTCGACTTGAAAGGCCAGATGGACGAGGTCTTCCTGGACCTTCACCGGCCCGCTGGGAGGAAAACTCGTCAGCTCAATCAGCTCATCGCTGTTGGGAACTTTCAGGAACGCCAGTTGTGATCCGCGAGGCGAGGTCTTCCGTTCAATCACCTCGAGGCCAAGCACGGTCGTATAGAACCGGATCGTCTGATCCAGATCGCTGACACGCATGCGGGTGTGGAGGAGCTTCGTAACTTTCATGGGACCCATTATAGAAGAAGCCGTCAGCGTTCAGCACTCAGCTGTTAGCCTTCTGAGATTATAATCTGATAACTGAACGCTGAAGGCTATGCTTTTTTCTCCCTCGCCGGGCCATTGGTCTTGCGGAGCAGTATTTCGGCGCTGCCGGGGATCAGAAAGTTCGGCATGGGGCCGATTTCCTGATAGCCGTTCTTCTGGTAGAAGGCACGAGCGGTCGCATTAAAATCGGAGACGCAGGCAAAGAGGTTCTTCGTTCTGGAGAAGACGGAGCGCTCCACCTGAGCCAGGAGAGCGGCACCGATGCCCATCTTTCTTGTTCCTGGGGCCACCCCGAGTAATTCCAGGTAATCACCCAGTAAGAACTTCTCGCGAATGAGCGCCACTCCGGCGACCTTCCCATCAACCAGCGCCACGAGGCTCTCACGTCCCTGTGGCAGCGGGCAGAAGATGCGATGCCAATCCGCACTGGTATAGCCCAATGTTGTCCAAGGTTCGGAGTCCGCTAAGAGTTGTACGACGGCGTCACGGTCCTCCGCCTGCATCGGTCTGATGTCCGGCATGGTCATGGCGTCGCCTCATTACAGATCAGGAGGTCGCTCATGGTCATGGGGGTGAGGCGTCGCTCCGGCAGGAGATGTTCCTGGAGGTTTTGCACGACTTCGTGCGTATGTTTGCCCTTTCCGTTGGCATGCATGACGATGACGCTGCCCTTTCGGACTGATCGCTTCATTCGGTCTTCGATCTGGATTGCCGTAATCGTCGGATCTGGATCGCCGGACACCACATTCCAGAGAATGAATCGAAGGCCAAGGGACCGCACCATATTGACCGTGTCGTCGTTGAATTCCCCATAGGGAGGGCGAAACAGGGTCGCGTCATGATGGTATTTGGTTTTGAGCAGACGAACCGGACCGAGGATTTCTTGTTTCTGTTCGTCCACGGAATGGAGCGGCAGATGGGCATGGATTTCTCCGTGGGTGCCGATTTCAAAGAAGGGGATCTGGAGGAGGGCTTGTACTTGCTGGTCGTGCTTCGCCATCCACTTCCCCGACATGAAGAAGGTGGCAGGGATCTTCTGCTCGATCAAATAATCGATTAAGTTCTGATCGTAACCTGTCCCTTTCTGTACCGGGCAGAGGTCGAACGTCAGGGCCACTCCGGGACAGGAGGAGGGCCCAGATTTGATCACCTGGGCCTGCGCGAAGGGCGGCAGTGCCGGGGTCAGCAGCATTGCGAGGGTCAGGCACAACATGGCGGGCGAGTAGCGCGGGTGCATGGTGGCAAGTATACCTGATCCAGCAGGCGATGCCGAGTTGACGCTCGAAATCTCCCGCTGTTACGGTGGACATATGACGTTATCCAATTGGAAGATCGGTCGTGCGCTCGGTATCCCGATTCACGTACATGCGTCCTGGTTTGTCGTGTTCTTCTTTGTCACCTGGTCCCTGGCGACAGGCTATCTACCGGAGACCTTACCTGGTCTGTCGGCCCCACGCTATTGGGGGATGGGTGGTATTGCCGCGCTCTTGCTGTTTCTCTCCGTCCTGTTGCATGAACTGGGACATTCCTATGTGGCGCTGCGCTATCAGATCCCGATCAGGCAGATCACCCTGTTCATCTTCGGCGGGATGGCGCATATGGGGAAAGAGCCGCCTACTCCGCGGGCGGAGTTTTTGATCGCGATGGCGGGGCCGCTGGTGAGCTTGATTCTGGGGGTCGGCTGTCTCGGCGGAGCCATGGCGACGGATGCGTTGTTTGCAGGATCAGGGCTGCAAGGACTTGTCGTCCTGGGAGGGTTGCTCGGCATGGTCAATGTGCAGCTCGGACTGTTCAATTTGATCCCCGGGTTCCCGTTAGATGGCGGACGGGTCTTACGTGCAGGGCTGTGGGCCTGGAGCAAGGATTTTGATCGAGCGACCGGCCAGGCCGCGTTGACGGGAATCGGATTCGGTGTGGCGATTGGGTTGATCGGCGCGGTCTTGATGGTGGGGACTTGGTTCGGCGCCTGGGAAGATTCCATCGCGACAGACGGGGGCTGGCTCATCTTCATCGGTGCCTTCCTTTTTTCGGCGGCGCTGGCCAGCAGACGGCAAGCCACGATACGGGTTTCGTTATCGTCGGTGAGGATTCGTCAGGTGATGGTGCACCCGGTGGTGCAGGTGCCACCGGACATGACGTTGCAGGATGCGGTCGATCAGTACTTCGTCGCGCATGGATTTAGTGGGTTCCCAGTCTGTGAGGAGGGGCAGGTGCTCGGGGTGGTTACTGTGGGGGATGTGCAGGCTGTTTCGACGGCATTGTGGCCATGGCGCCGCGTGCGCGACATCATGAGTCCCGTGTCGCCATCGTTCTGTATTCCTCCGGACTGGTCGGTCATGCAGGCGATGGAGCGGATGGCTCAGGGCGGGTGGGATCGTCTTGTGGTGATGGAGCATGGAGCGATCGTGGGGCTCATCACCCGATCGGCCATCGCACAGTTTCTGGAACTGCATCGGGCGTAAGACGTGAGACGTGAAGGGTGCGCGCCAAAGGGTGATGCGATGATCAGTCCTGTGCGCGGGCGATGGAAATGTTCTGCGCGATGGAAATACGCAGGAGGTGGACCACGAGCAGGAATCCATAGACGACGCAGAAGAACTTAAAGGTGGCGCGGTAGAAGTCTGTCAACAGGATAGGAAGGCAGAGCGCAAAGAGCAGACTGGCGATGAGCGTCATGAAGGTCAAGCGCTTGCAGAACTCATGGGACGGTTCCCGCCCGATGGCTTTGAGTGCACGGGCATACCGCTCGGCTCGTTGTAGCCTGGCTGTCCGAAGAGTTGTCTCCCCGGGGCCCCAGTAGCGCAAGCGGACGTAGCCTGCCAGAATCAAGAGCCATGGTAAGGCCCACAGCGGCCAATAGGCTGTTCCTCCGTACGTTTCGCTGCTGATCAAGGTGGCGAAGGAGGGGGCATAGAGTAACCCCAGCACCAGCGGCAGGATGCGCTCATCGTTCGGACGTTCGCCATCCGGTCCCCCGTGTATCAGCTCCCGTTCAAAGAGTGGGTAGCCATACTTCAGCACAACGAGCGCGATGGCGGCGCTCATGGTCTTGTCCGGAACATACCGGATAAAGTTCTGGAACCAGTTGACGATCCACCAACTCAGGCTTTCACCCCAGGTAAATCCGAAGATGGATTCAAGGTAGAGATGTGCGGTCTGTTCCCATTGGAGCACGCGCTGGCTCACGGACTCGGCGACCTCAGGATTCAAGGCAAAGGTCGTTTGTTCATGGAGCGCGGCTTGGACGAAGGTTCCCGGCAGACTCATGACGATCGCACCACCGACTCCGAAGATATAGAGGAACCAGGCATGGGAGAAGGCGGAGCTGCGTCCGGTGCGAAGATATTTCTGAAAGCCTGTCTGCCTGGCCATCCAGCCCCAATAACATGCGCCGACGATGTTCACGAGCGACCAGGGGAAAATCACCACATCCGCTCCGGTTTCCGGGTAGAGCAGCCAATTCACGACGGAATTCGAGAGGAGCGCGGCGATGGCTCCCCACCAGGGACCCAAGAGGAACGCCACCAGCGCCGTTCCCGTCATGTCGAGAAAGAGAATACTCTCCAGATGGCGGCTCAACGTGAGCCCGACATAATTGAGGAGCAGGCCGGCTGCGACGATGACGCCGGTTTCGTACAACAGAAGATAGGAGGTCCCTCGAAAGGGTTTGGACGAAAAGAAATCGATCGAGGGAGAGGCGCTGGCGGCGGGACGTTCGGTTGGCGACGGTGATTTCTGTTCTTTCTTCCCTATAAACCGGCTGCTGATATCCAGCAATTTCTCCATCACGGTCAACATGGCCGCGACAAAGCCCGCGATGGTGCCACCGAGCATGAGCATGTCTTTGCCGAAGTCTTCTGGCATGGAGCGGCTCCCGTATTGTACCGGTAGTCATTCTAGCCATCAAGGGAAACCTCCGCCAGGAAAAGTCCAGAAGCTGACAGGCCGATCTGGGTGATCTCGTGTATCTGGTTTTTCCTGTTCACCCAAACATGCAAGACAAACCAAAAAACCAGAGCAACCTGCGATTGGTTTTAGACGGGGGGACCATCCGGCAGGGCTTGCTCTGAATGAGATGTTTTCAAGGCAGTGGACGACAGCACCAGCGCCTGTTGCTGGAGGTGGTGGGCGACTTCGGCGCCGATCAGTAAGAGCGCTGCAGAGTAATAGACCCAGAGGAGCAATAGAATGACTTCCAAGAGAGATCCGTAGAGGTGCGCGTAGAGGGTGGCATAGGTGCCATAGGTCACGAACAACAGTTTGGCCGAAACCCAGAGCATACTGAACGTCAGAGCCCCGATCATGGCCTCACGCCATTGCGGCCGTCGCCGGGGCACGAGTCGGTAGAGGCCTGTGACGGTCAGGAAGGCCAGCCCGAAGGGAAGGGTATAGGTGAGGAATAGATCGTGGGCTGCGAGGGCCAGAAGGTCCAGCCCCCAGAGTTTTGGCGCGTATCCCGTTAAGAAGTTGACGGTTTGAGTGGCGACATAGGAAAGAATCAGCACGAGCCCGGTCACACCGAGGGACGCTACCGCGATGGCCGTCGAGATGAGGGGATGGCGGCGCCAGGCGCTTTCGAAGACGACGTTCAACGCATAGTCGAGTTCATAGAATACCAATGCGCCGAACCAGGCGACGGCCAGAAACACGGCCCATCGGACGGTTTCAAGGCCGCTCACCCGATGCAATTCATCTGCGACATGTTCGCCCAGTGAAGGAAGGAAGCCCTTGAGGAAACTGAGGAGCACCTGTTCCCCGATCACGTCCTGACTCACCACAAAACTCAGGGCGTAGAGCAGGAGAAAGACGAGAGGGAAGAGCGAGAGCAGGGAGAAGAACGCGAGAGATGCAGCCAGACTGGCACAGCCATGGCGTTGAAACGATCGGAGCAGGTCTCGGAGAAAACGAAAGGGCTGCATAGGTGTACTGCGTGATGGGCTTGTCGCAAGCGTAGCACGAGTGGCTCTCTTGCGCACCTGTTTCGCTCGCATTGTTCACGTTGGATTCCACGGTATTCGCCAACGGTCTAGCGAAGGATATCGGGCCAGTAGGATGCTCAAAAAGACTGTCCAGCAAGGCCGCAGCGAGTGAAGACCGGAGGCGTACCCCCTGGGGCGCACGGTGCGACGAATAAGGAGCACCAAGTCTGTGCGCGCCGCCGAGTGGTGAGGCGGCCGGGTCCCCGTTGAGGATCTGAACGATGCGAGAACGACGCTGGCAGGATTTTTCAGCATCCTGCCAGAGGATTATTTGAGCGTCAGGACTGATTGTAGCGCAAAGCTGACGAGAGGGTTGGGGAAGAGGCCGAAGAGAATGACGCCGGCAACGGCGCAGGCTAACACGAAGGAGAGGGCCGGCGACGTCACGAGACGTGGCGCAACCGCAGCGGGATCGGGCTCGCGCATATACATCACCATCACGACCCGCATGTAGTAGTACGCCGATACGGCGGCAAAGAGCAGGGCGATGGCGGCGAGCCAGGCCAAGCCTGCGTCGACTGCCGCCATGAAGACATAGAACTTTCCGATGAAACCGGCGGTCGGCGGAATGCCCGCGAGTGAGACCATGAAGACCAGCATGAGAAAGGCCGCGAGCGGTTGGCGCTTTGCGAGGCCCGTGAAATCCTCAATCTCTTCGCCCTCGCGCTCACCCTTCCGGAGCATGCCGATCACCGCGAAGGCTCCGAGCGTCATGAACGAATAGAGGGCGAGATAGATCATGACGCTGGCCAGGCCTGGCGTGGATCCCGACGGGCCGACGGCGCGGCCTGCCGCCACAAAGCCGATCAAGGCGTAGCCTGCATGGGCGATGCTGGAATAGGCCAACATCCGTTTGATGTTGGTTTGCACGATGGCCACGACATTTCCGAGCACCAGGGTGACAAGGGCGATGAGCAGGAACAGGAGCGACCAGTCGGCCTTGAGTCCGCCAAGGCCTTCCACGAAGACACGCATGAAGGCGGCAAAGCTGGCCGCTTTTGCCGCTACTGCCATAAAGGCCGTCACAGAGGTCGGCGCTCCTTGATAGACATCGGGCGTCCACATATGGAACGGCACGGCGGCGAGCTTAAAGCTGAAGCCCACAGCCACGAGAATCGTGGCGATCAGCACGAGGGGGTCGTTGGCCCCGTGCGTGCCGATGGCGATGGCGATCGAGGCCAATTTGGAGCTGCCGGCCATCCCGTAGAGCAAGGAGATGCCGTACAAGAGAATCCCTGAGGAGAAGGCACCGAGGACGAAGTATTTGGCGGCAGCCTCCAGCGAACGGGGTTTCGATCGATTGAGCCCGGTCATGACGTAGAGCGAGAGCGACATGAGTTCGGTGCCGAGATACATCGTGAGCAAGTCGGCGCTTGAGACCATGACCATCATGCCGGACAAGGCGAGGAGGATGAACCCGTAGTACTCGCCCAGGTGGATGTGTTCGGCCTTCAGATACGGCAGCGACATCAAGATCGTCAGGCCGGTCACGCCATAGAGCAGGACCTTCCAGAATCTGGCATAGGCATCGATCACCGCCAGATCACTAAAGGCAGAGACCCGGACATTTAACGTGGCAATTTGTCCGCCGGTGAGCCCAAGGCAGAGGGCGAGGGCGCCCAGGCTCAGCCAGGCCAGGAGATCCCGCCGCGAGGCCGGTGTGATGGGGTCCAGTGCGATGACAAGACAGGCCGTCGCAACGACAATGAGCTCAGGAAGCAGGGCTAAGAGGTCGGTGCCGTAGAGGTTCATCGCGAGATCCCTTCAGTCGTCAGCGGCTGTCCACCGTCTGCCAACAGCGGCGAGGCTCCTCCGGCAGAGAGTTGGGTCGTCGGTGCCACCTTCGCTCGGGACATGGAGGCGATCATGCCGTTCACGCTTTGATGCATCCGGCTCACGAGCGGATTCGGAAAGAATCCGATCCAAAAGACCAACAGAGCCAACGGCACCAGCGTGGCGAGCTCTCGCCGGTTGAGGTCCTTCAGCTTCGGGAGTTGGTGCGGGAGCGGGACGCCAAAGACGACTCGCTGAATCATCCAGAGAATATAGGCGGCGGCGAGGATGATGCCCAACGAGGCAAAGGCGGTGGCAACTTTGCTCCAGAGGAAGGTGCCGACGAGCACGAGGAACTCTCCGACAAAACTATTGGTGCCGGGGAGGCCGAGTGACGACAAGGCGAAAATCACCAACAAGGTGGCATATTGCGGCATCGGTGACGCCAGGCCGACATTGTCGGCGATCAATCGGCTGTGGGTGCGCTCATAGATCATGCCGACGCAGAGGAACAGCGCGCCGGTCGTAATCCCATGGTTCACCATTTGGAGCACGGCTCCTTCGATGCCCTGTTGGTTCAAGACAAAGATCCCGAGGGTCACGAACCCCATGTGGCTCACACTTGAATAGGCGATCAGCTTCTTGAGATCCACCTGGGCCAGCGCCATATAGGCGCCATAGATGATCGCGACGATGGAGAGGGCGACCATCATGGGCATGAAGGAACGGCTGGCGTCCGGCAGCATCGGCAAACTGAATCGCAGAAATCCATAGGTGCCCATTTTCAGCAAAATGCTGGCGAGGATGACGCTGCCGGCTGTCGGGGCTTCAACGTGGGCGTCCGGGAGCCAGGTGTGAAATGGGAACATGGGGACTTTGACCGCGAAAGCGGCGAAGAAGGCCAGGAAGAGCCACATTTGCAGCGACGCCGGGTAGGTCCCTTGGCTCAACGCGAGGATGTCGAACGTATGTCCTCCATAAAAGTAGAGGGCGAAGATGGCGACCAATAACAGCACGCTCCCCGCAAGGGTATAGAGAAAGAACTTGATGGCCGCATAGAGCCGATTCGGTCCTCCCCAGACACCGATGAGGAGATACATCGGAATCAACATGGCTTCCCAGAAGATATAGAACAAGACGAAGTCTAAGGCGACGAATACCCCGAGCATGGCTGTCTCCATGATCAGTAGCATGGCCATGAAGCCCTGCACTCTTATCGTGATCGCAGTCCAGGAGGCCAGGACGCACAGGGGCATAATCGCAACGGTCATCAAGACCAGCGGAAGGCTGATTCCATCGAGGCCCAGGCTGTAGTAAATGGGGGGCGCGGTAATCCAGGCGATATGTTCGGTGAACTGCATCTGGCTCGATTGAGGATCGAAGAGCCACCAGAGCGGGAGCGCGATACAGAGGTCTGCCAAGGTCGCGGCCAGCGCAATCCAGCGAGCGGTCGATTCCGTCACGACATACATCGCGGCAGCTCCCACAAGGGGGAGGACGAGGAGGAGTGAGAGCCAGGGAAATCCGCCGCTATGCATACAACCTCAGAACATCAAAAAGACGGTCAGGATCACCACGACCCCGAGCGCCATACCGAGCGCATAATGTTGCGTCTGTCCGCTTTGTGTGAGCCTCAAGATCCAGCCGCTCCAGGCGATCGCACGGGCCACACCATTCACCGCGCCATCGATCACGGCGACATCGACACGTTTCCACAGTTCGGTGGCGGCAGAAAAGGTGGGGCGGACGATCGTCCGATCGTAGGCCTCATCGACATACCATTTGTTCAGTGAGCCGCGATAGAGCGATTGCCACCGCCTGGCGAATTGATCGGGGAGTGACGGGTGGAGGACGTAGACATAATAGGCGGCGGCGATCCCGAGTAAGCCCATACTCGTGGCTGCGATCGTGATGGCGATGGCGGCTCCCCCCTCGTGCGTCGCGCCGCCAGTGCCGGTCTCAAACATCGGCCCGAGAAACTCTGGAATGCCGAGATACCCTGTGGCGATGCTCAGTAAGGCGAGGACGATGAGCGGTATGGTCATGGTCTGCGAGGGTTCATGGATATGGCCTGCGTGATGAGGGTCGACATGCGAAGGGCCCCAAAACGTGACGAAGACCAGCCGGAAGCTGTAGAACGCCGTCATCAGCGCCGTAATGAGTCCGAGCACGGTGAGGAACTGACCGAGGGGGCCGGCGGACCAGGTCGCAATCAACAGCTCGTCTTTGCTGAAGGACCCTGATGTCAGCGGGAAGCCAGACAGTGCAAGCGAGCCCACCACGAAGGTCCAATAGGTCACCGGCAATTTATCTTTCAAGCCGCCCATGCGCCGCATGTCCTGCTCGTGATGCAGGGCGATAATGACCGACCCGCAACCGAGAAAGAGGAGGGCCTTGAAGGCCCCGTGGGTCAGGAGATGGTACATACCTGAGGCATAGGCGCCGAGACCGCAGGCCATGATCATGTAGCCAAGTTGACTGACCGTCGAATAGGCCACGACGCGTTTGATGTCGGTCTGGGTCATGGCGATCGTGGCACCGACGACCATGGTCAACCCGCCGGTGAGCGCCACGACCACCATGGCGGCGGGAGACAAATTATAGAGCGGAGCCAAGCGCGCCACCATGAAGACACCGGCCGTAACCATCGTCGCGGCATGAATGAGGGCCGAGATGGGGGTGGGGCCTTCCATCGCATCCGGCAGCCAGACGTGGAGCGGCACTTGAGCGGATTTGCCGATGGCGCCGGTGAAGAGGAGGAGACAGATGAGTGTCAAGACGGAGACATCCCAGGTTCCACCAAACGGCCCGAGGATATTGATGACGCTTCCCACAGACTCGTGGGCGACGGCAAATATTTCAGAATAGTCGAGCGATCCGAAGCTGTACCAGACTAAGAGCAGGCCGAGCATGAAGCCGAAATCGCCGACGCGGTTGACGATGAAGGCTTTGGTGGCGGCGGCGCAGGCAGCCGGACGATCGTACCAATGGCCGATGAGCAGGTAGGAGCAGAGCCCGACCGCTTCCCAGAAGATGAAGAGTTGCAGCAGGTTGTCCGCCATGACCAACATCAACATCGAGAAGGTAAAGAGGGCAATATAGCTGAAGAAGCGGGCATAGCCTGGATCTCGATCCATGTACCCGATGGTATAGATGTGGACGAGTGAACTGACGGTCGTGACCAGGAGCAACATCACGGCGGTCAGCCGGTCGATGGAGAAGCCGATGTGAATATCGAGCGCGCCAGAGGTCAGCCAGGTGTAGAGGGGGAAGCTGGTCTGATGTCCACCTGCCACATCGAAAAAGACCAGGAGCGAGAGCAGCCACGACACGACGACAGCAGGGACGGCGACGAGATGGGCCTGGTCCTTAATCCAAGGTCCGAAAAGTCCGAGGATCAGGAACGACGCTAATGGAAGCAGCGGAATGAGTTCGTACGTCATCGAAAATCGTCTCTCGTCGTTCGTCGCTCGTGAAACGGCACAAGCGCGAAGTGCCGCAATACGCACAATCCGTCAATTCCGAGCGACGCGTCACGTTTCACGAAAGACGGTTCTTTTACCATTTCAGTAACTGAAATTCGTCGATGTTGATCGTGGATTTGGCTCGATATAAGGCGATGATAATCGCCAATCCGACTGCCACTTCTGCCGCCGCGACGGTCAGGGCGAAGAAGACGAAGACCTGCCCTCCCACATCGTGGAAGTACTGCGAAAAGGCGACGAAGTTGATATTCGTCGCATTTAACATCAATTCAACCGACAGCAAGATAATGATGATGTTCCGGCGAAGAAGCACGCCGGTGACTCCCGTCAGAAATACGATGCCGCTCAGCACGAGATAGTAGGACAACGGGATCGTCATGATGCCGCAGGCTCCTCAGGGTCTTTCTTGGCCAGGATGATGGCGCCGATCATCGCGACGAGCAAAATCAAGGACGCCACCTCAAAGGGAAAGAGATAGGTGGTGTAGAGCACGTCGCCAATCGCTTCGGTATTACCGGCTTCCCCGACGGTCGTTTCCGTGCCGGTTGCCACGGTCGGGGCCGTCCAGCCCTTCATGGCCGTAAGGATGACGGCTTCGACGAAGAGGGTCAGCCCTACTGCGGCGGCCATGGGCCATTGCCGATGGTAGCGGATGTCCTGCTTCAGGCTCAGCAACATGACGACGAAGAGATAGAGGACCAAGATGGCCCCGGCATAGACGATGATTTGCACGGCGGCGAGGAATTCCGCGTGGAGGGTCACGTAGAGTCCCGCCACGTGAAAAAACATGACGAGCAGCGCCATCGCACTGTAGATCGGGTTGCGTACCGCGATCACGAGCACCGATGTTGTGGCGATCACGAATGCGAAATAAAAAAAGAATGCCTGTTCCATCTCTCCCTAGAGCCCCTTAGGACGGCTTTTGCGGCAGGTGTTTGAACGCCACGTTGAAGAACGCCACATTCGGGTGTTGGAGTTCCAACTGTTTCTCGCGAACGGGAAACGACCGGTCGCCGATGGCGAGCAACTGCTGCTTATTCAGGTGCAGCTGCCGCTTGTCGTACACCGCCCATTCATATTCGCGTGTCATGCCGAGGGCATCCACCGGACAGGCATCGACGCACAGCCCGCAAAACAGGCAGCGGGTCATGTCCATGTAATATTCTTTCGAGTAACGTTTGGTTGGCTCGCCCGGCACTTCGGCGCTGACCACGCGAATGACCCGCGAGGGGCAGGCCGCTTCACAGAGATCGCAGCCGACACATTTTTCCGTTCCGTCGTCGTACCGTAACAGGGCCAGCATGCCGCGGTAGTTGTCCGGCAACGTCCGTTTTTCATGCGGGTATTGCAGAGTGATCGGTCGATAATGGATCAAATGCGACATGGTCGCTTTCATGCCTACGAGGAGGTCGTAGAAGGTAATGGTTTTGATCCAGGTCTTGAAATTCATGTTTATCTGGTCTGTTTTGTCTATCTGGTTTATTTGGTTGTTCTGCGTTGTCTCGGTGAACTCGATACCGTGCCTTCTACCCAGAGAAACCAAACACACCGAATGAACCGCGTCAGCCCCGTGGAAAGAAATAGGCGGTGATGGCTGTGACGACGATATTGGCCAGCGCGATCGGTAACATGACCTTCCAGCCGAACCGCATCAATTGATCGTAGCGTAGCCGGGGTAATGTGGCGCGCAACCAGAAAAAGAGGAAGAGGAACAGATAGACCTTGACCGTGAACCAGGCGACGTTTTCCACCCAGGCCAGCTGTTCGAGGCCGATATAGCCGAGGATCGTGCCTGGATAGGGGGCGTTCCAGCCACCCAGGAACAACGAGGCGGCGACGCAAGAGACGAGGACCATGTTGGCGTATTCGGCGATGAAGAAGAACGCGAAGCGCATGCCGCTATATTCCGTAAAGAATCCGGCCACGAGTTCGCTTTCCGCTTCCGGCAGGTCGAAGGGGACACGATTGGTCTCGGCCACGGCAGAAATGACGAAGACGACAAAGGCGAAAATCTGGGTATGGATCGGGAAAAACCCGTCGGGGCGTGCACCCCAGATGAACCAATGCCAGAAGCCGCCGGCCTGGGCTTCCGTGATCGTGACGAGGCTCAAAGATCCTGCCAGCAGCAGCACTCCGATGATCGCGAGTCCGACGTTCAACTCGTAGCTGATGACCTGGGCCGCGGAGCGCAAGCCTCCCAGGAGTGAATACTTACTATTGGAAGACCAGCCGCCCAGGATAATGCCGTAGGCACCGATTGAGGTAAAGGCCAGGATGTACAAGATGCCGATGTTGATGTCGCTGATGATGAAGGGTTTGATCGTGATGCCAAAGACATCGACGGTCATGGCCGGGCCGAAGGGAATGACCGCAAATCCGATCATGGCGGGCACCATAGCCAGGATCGGGGCCAGGGTGAACATCGCCTTGTTGGCGCCGGCCGGCACGATGTCTTCTTTGAAGAACAGTTTGAGTCCGTCTGCGATCGGTTGAAGGATGCCGTAGGGGCCGACTTCCATCGGACCCATGCGATCCTGCATCCAGCCGAGCACCTTTCGCTCGGCCAGGGTTAGGATCATGACTGTCAACATTACGATGCCCATCACCGCCGCTATTTGGGCAAGCGAAACCGCAAGGCGCAGGCTTAGTTCAGTCACGACAACACTCCCGGATGACAAGTGAAATAACCATGGGTTCTCGTCTGCTCACGTTGTTTTCATGACCGATACGGAGACTGTCCGATAGGATGGAACCTTCGTCTCCAGATCGATGACACAGTCAAAGAGGCGCAACGCGTCCTGGGTAAAGTGATCGGGAAGCCAGGCCAATCCCTCTGGTACGCGATCGAGTACTTTCACCGTGGTGGTGAATTCACCCCGGCTGTTCGAGAGGCGAACGCGATTCCCCGTATCGAGGGAGAATCGGGCCGCATCCATGGGGTTCATCTGCAAGAATCCGCTCGGTTCGATCTGTAGCAGCCCCTTTGAACGGGTCGACAGCTTCCCTGAATGGAACAGGCTTTGGACGAGCCCAAGCTGGACCGTGCCTTCCGGACGCATGGTTCGCGCGGGCAGAGTATACCGAGACACAAGGTCCTGGCGATATCCCCCGCCTGTATATCGGTCGACAGCGGCAGCATCCACCTTGGGAGGGATCGGCGTTGGGCTGAGCGATCCATATCCGGGAATGACGGTCCTGATTTCTTTGAGGATCTCCTTCGCATCGCCGTATTCCAATGGCATGCCGAGGAACACGGAGATGGCCGACAGGATTTCCCAGTCGGGACGGCTGTCCCCCACCGGATCGATCGCAGGCCGAACGGCTTGAATATGACCTTCTGTATTGGTGAAGGTCCCGAATTTCTCCATGGCGGAAGCGGCTGGGAGCACCACATGGGCGAGCGCAGCCGTTTCTGTCAGGAACAGTTCCTGGCAGACGAGGAGATCGAGTTTGCCCAAGGCCTCTTTGACTCTGGTCTGGGGAGGAAGGCTCCCGACGGGATTTTCTCCGATGACGAAGAGGCTCTTAATGATTCCAGCTTGTGCCCGGTCGATCATCTCGATAAGAGTGGCCCCTGCGGCCAGAGGGAGCTCTTCTTTCCAGGCACGAACCATCTGCGCGCGTGCGTCCTGAGCGGTGAGGTCGAGTGCGCCAGGCAGCAGTTCCGAAACCGCTCCCATTTCAACCGCTCCTTGATCGTTATTCTCTTCTGCCAGGGGAGCAAATCCGCAACCTGGTTCGGTTAATTTTCCGGTCACGAGCAGGAGATCGAGAAGATTGAGGCAGATACCATAAGCACCCTGGCTGCGCAGCAGCGTTTGCCCGGCCAGCGCGACCACACGCCGTCCCTTGGCGAGTGCCGAGGCCATGCTGGCGAAGGATTCGCGCGATATCCCTGTGTGCAGGGTCAGGTCGTCCCAGGATAGTTGTTGGACTGCTTGAGAGATGGACGAGACATAGTCCGCTGCCCGCTGACGGAGCATATTGTCGATATGGTTGCCCTCGACCACTGCTTTCAATAGGCCCAGGACGGCTGTGCCGAACTGGGATGGGGCTACGCAGAGGTGATGCTGCGACAGGGTGGTAATGTTGCTGATCGTGCCGATCGCCGGCTGGAGCGCCTCGATTGTCAACAGGGTCGCGTCGTGTTTCTTGACGGCCTCTTTGACTTGAAGGCCGGTGATCGGGTTGGCTTCCGTGATGTTGGTGCCGACCAATAGCAGTACGTCCGCTTGCACGATGTCTTCGAAGGTGACGGTCCAGCGATGTGTGCCTTGGACCCGCCGCAGGGCCTGGGTTCCGTTGATATGGCCGTACCGGGCGCTACTGTCGAGATTGTTCGTCCCGATTGTGAGGCGCATGAATTTTTGGAACAGATAGAGCTCTTCGTTGGTGCAGCGGCCGGAAATCAGTCCGCCGAAGGCTTGAGCGCCATGCGCCAGCTTGATCCGTTTGGTCTGTTCAGCCACATATTCCAAGGCCTCTTCCCATGTGGTTTCGACCAGCAACCCGTTCCGTCTGATCAGGGGTTGGGTGATCCGGTCGGGATGGCTCGTGGCGTGGAATCCAAAAAACCCGCGGGCGCAGAGGTCGCCGTTGTTCCGTCCGGCACCCTGGGCGCTGTTCACTTCGATCAGTTCCTGGCCCTTGGTTTGGACCGTGATCTGGCAACCGTCTCCGCAAAATGAACAGACCGTATCAGCGCGTTTCAGCATCCAAGGGCGGTATTCGTACATCGAGAGTCGGCTGGTGATGGCACCGACCGGACAAATCTGCACGCAGCCGCCGCAGAACTCGCAGTCTAAGGGGTGGGCGCCAAACGATTTGATCTCGGTCATCGTGCCTCGTCCGACCGGAGCGAGGGCTTTGACATCCATGACTTCGTCGCAGTAGCGGACGCAACGCAGACATTGCACACAGCGGTTCATCTGGGTTTCGATGAGGGGGCTGAAGTACTCCTTCTGGAAGATACGTTTGGTCTCCGCAAATCGGCTGGTGGTCGCCGTATATTCATGGGAAAAGTCCTGGAGGTCGCACTTGCCTCCCTGGTCGCAGACCGGGCAATCCAGCGGGTGATTGGCCAGGATGAATTCCAGCACCGACTTGTGGGCATCCTGGACGACCGTCGTCGCGGTCCGAACGGACATGCCCTCGGTGGCAACCGTACTGCAGGAGGTCTGGAGCTTCGGCATCTTTTCGACTTCGACCAGACACATCCGGCAATTGGCATCCGGCTTGAGCTTCGGGTGGTAACAGAAGTGTGGAACCATGACGCCGACACGACGAGCGGCTTCGATCACCAGGGTGCCCTTGGGCACCGAGATGGGAATGCCGTCGATCGTCAAGCGAACGGTGTCGGTCGTTGTCGCCATCGTTAGGGTTGAGCCATGATCCGTTTCGGGTGGATCAGGTTGGCCGCCTCCGCTTCGTGAATCAGTTTGACGTATTCAGGCCGCCAATGTTTCAGCGTGCTCATAATCGGCGATATTTCCGCGTCGCCGAACGCGCAGACCGTCCGGCCCGCGATGTTCTTGCATAGATCGACCAAGGTTTCAAGGTCTTCCATCCGCCCTCGCTTCGCGTGGATCCGTCGCATGGTTTGCACCAGCCAGGAGCTGCCCTCCCGGCAGGGGGTACATTTGCCGCAGGATTCATGGTAGAAAAATTCCATGAGGCGGAGCGCGGCCCAGACCATGTCCGTGCCCTCTTCCATCACGGTAACCCCGCCTGAGCCGAGCATCGAGCCGGCGGCGGCGACGGACTCGAAGTCAAGTTTGACGTCGAGGCTGTCCGGCGTCAGGAACGGCGCGGAGGCTCCGCCTGGAATGAAGGCCTTGAGGGGCTTGTCCGAGCGCATGCCTCCGGCCTCCTCGTAGATCAACTCCCGGAAGGTGACCCCCATTGGCACTTCGTAGTTGCCCGGCCGTTTGACATGGCCGCTGACACAGAAAATTCTGGTGCCGGTGCTCTTGGGCGGGGAGCCGATCGACGCGAACCATTCGGGCCCACGGTTGATGATGTGTGGAAGGTTCGCGAGGGTTTCGACGTTATTCACCACGGTCGGTTTGTTATAGAGACCATGGGTTGCCGGGAATGGCGGTTTGACGCGAGGCAGCCCGCGCTTGCCCTCAAGCGACTCCAGTAACGCCGTCTCTTCACCGCAAATATAGGCGCCGGCGCCTCGGTGGACCCAGACATTGGCGGTGATCCCTGTGCCCAGGATGTTCGTGCCGATATAGCCGGCGGTGCGCGCTTCGGCGATCGCCGTTTCCAAGATTTTGGCCCCGAGGACGAATTCGCCGCGGATATAAATGTAGGCGGATTCTGCGCCGATGGCGTAGCACGCGAGCAGGATGCCTTCCAGGATTTGATGGGGGTCTCGTTCGATGAGCTGACGATCCTTGAACGTGCCGGGCTCGCTCTCGTCCGCGTTGCAACAGAGATAACGAGGGCCTTGGTAGTCCTTGGGCAGGAATCCCCATTTGACGCCGGTCGGGAAGCCCGCGCCGCCTCGTCCACGGAGCCCCGATTTCATCACGGTGCCGGTTACGTCGGTGGGCGGTACCTTGCCCACAACCTTGCGGAGCGCCTGGTAGCCGCCCGTCTTCTCATAGTCCGCCAGCGACCCGGAGTAGCCGGACTGCAGCATATTCTTCAACAGGACTGGTTCGTGTTTCGACATAATTTCAGCGTGAAACGTAAAAAGTGAAACGTAGAACGTAAGATTCTGGCTTTGTCGTGTGGCGTTTCACGTCTTACGCCTCACGTTTCACGGCATTCGCCGGCTCCGGCCACATAAATGGGCCGGTTTTGAGGGAACAGGTTCCATCTTTCTTGAGATCGGTCAGGATGCGGTCAAACTTCTCTTCCGTCAGCCGTTCGTAATAGTCCTCGTTGATCTGCATCATCGGCGCGGTGCCGCAGGCTGCAAGGCATTCGACCGTGCTGAGGGTAAAGAGCCTGTCGGCCGTCGTTTCGCCCGGTCCAATTCCGAGTTTCGTCTTCACCCATCCAATGACCGTATCCGACCCGACCAGCGCACACATCAGGGACTTGCAGATTTGGAGATGAAATTTTCCCACGGGCTTGAGATTGAGCATCGTGTAAAACGTGGCCGTCTCATAGACCTGGGGCGGGGTCAGCAGCAAGAGCCCCGCGATCTCCTTCATCGCCGCTTCGGACACGTAGCCCGCATCCTGTTGAGCCAGATACAGCAACGGAATCAACGCCGAGCGCTTCATCGGGTAGTGAGACAGGATCTCGTCGATTTCTTTCTGATACTTATTTTTCAACATTCCACTTCCTCAATAGTGAGGCGACGGGGTGATGGGGCCGACTGCGCGCGTCCAACAAGGGCCTTCTGAGGCCGCGCGTTGCGCGAGCAAGGCTCTATCCCACGAGCCCTCACCTATCACACTCGCCCATCACGATGTCATAGGTCCCGAAGATCGTGATGATGTCTGAAATCAAATAGCCTCTCGCCATATGGTCGAAGGCGCCCATGTGCACAAAGGATGGCGAGCGAATTTTCATGCGATAGGGGCGTGGACTGCCGTCGCTGACGATGAAAAATCCCAATTCGCCCTTCGGGGCTTCGGTCGCACAGTAAGTCTCGGCCTTCGGTGGTTTGATGCCTTGGGTGTAAATGATGAAATGATGAATCAGGCTTTCCATGTCCCGCATGACCAGCTCTTTGGGCGGCGGAATATATTGCGGCGCTTCGGCCATGATCGGTCCCGCCGGTAGCTGATCGAGACATTGGGCGATGATTCTGGCGCTTTGCCGCATTTCTTCCATGCGAATCCAGTACCGGTCGTAGGTGTCGCCATGTTTGCCGACCGGCACGTCCCACTCGACTTTGTCATACACGCCGTACGGCTCTTCTTTGCGGATATCGTAGGCGACGCCGGACCCGCGCAAGACCGGCCCGGTGCAGCCGAAATTGATCGCGTCTTCGGCCGAAAGGACGGCCACGTTCTTCGTGCGGCCCAGCCAGATGCGATTCGATGCGATGAGCGAGTCGTATTCCTTGACCTTCTCGGGAAAGGTCTGGAGAAACGTCTTCATCCGTTGGACCAGTTCGGGCGTGAAGTCGCTGTCGACGCCGCCGATGCGGTAATAGTTCAATGTCAGACGGGCGCCGCAGAGCTTTTCGAACATGTCCAAGAGAATCTCGCGTTCCCGGAAGGTCCAGAAGAATACGGTCATGGCGCCGATATCGAGGGCCTGGGTGCCGAGCCAGAAGAGGTGCCCGATGATACGTTGCATCTCGGCCACGATGGTCCTGATGTATTCGGCCCGGACCGGTACCGTAATCTCGAGGAGTTTCTCCACGGCCCGCACGTAGGCATAGTTGTTGGACATGGCACAGACATAGTCGAGCCGATCCGTGTGCGGGATGATCTGCATGTAGGTCAATCCCTCTGACAATTTCTCGACGCCTCGATGTAGGTAGCCGAGGTCCGGTGTGGCTTTCACGATCCGTTCGCCGTCCAATTCGAGGACCACACGCAAGACGCCGTGGGTGCTTGGATGCTGTGGCCCCATGTTCAGCAACAGCTCTTCTTTCCGCCGGGAACTGGGCAAGCCTGGTTCAGCGCGAAAGGCGTTCTTCTGCTCTTCGGGGATCTCAAACAGACTCACGTCGAGCGGGGAGTCGTCCATTTTGGGGATGAAGTCGAACTCGCTGCGCCAGCCACGGCCTTCGGTCGGGAAGTCTTTCCGCAAGGGGTATCCCTCAGCATAATCTTCCGGCATCAAGATGCGCCGGAGATCGGGATGGCCGGAAAAACGAATGCCCATCATGTCGAACACTTCGCGTTCCAGGAACTCCGCTCCCTTCCAGATGCCGGTGACCGACGCAATCGTCGGGTCGTCTTCCGTGAGGCGGACCTTAAGGCGAAGACGTTGGCGAAGCGGGAGCGAATGCAAGTGGTAGACGACTTCGAACCGCAGCCGGTCTTCTGGATAATCGACCGAGCAGATATCCGTGAGGTGGTCGAAGGTTGCTCCCGGCGCATCGTATAAATAGCGCGCAATGTCCAACAAGCACGCGGCCGCAACGGAGACGGCCGTTTCAGCACGTGCCGCATCGACGTAGGTCGCGAGGATCGCGTCAGGGAATTTCGCCTTCAGGCTATCGAGTAAAGCTTGCATCATCCTCATTGCGAGAAGTGCGAGATTCGCGAGACACGCGCGATTGACTCGTCACGCATGCCCCGCCATTCTCGTTCGCCTCGCGGGCTATTTTACGAACACCTTTTCCCGCTGAATCTTTTCTTGGAGCTTCAATAATCCATCGATCAACGCTTCAGGACGGGGCGGACAACCAGGCACGTACACATCGACCGGAATGATCTGGTCGACGCCCTGGACCACGGCGTAACTATTGTAGTGGTTGCCGGACGTGGCGCAGGAGCCCATCGAAATAACGTAGCGTGGTTCCGGCATCTGGTCGTAGATGCGGCGGATCACCGGCGCCATCTTGCGCGACACCGTGCCGGCGATGATCATGAGATCGGACTGTCGCGGCGAGGCCCGAAAGACCCCGGCGCCGAACCGATCCAGGTCGTACCGCGACGACACGCTCGCAATCATTTCGATGGCGCAGCAGGCAAGCCCGAAGGTCATCGGCCAAAGGGCCGATTTCCGGGACCAATTCACGACTGCATCCAGATTGGTCGTCAGAATATTCGCCTCAAATTGCCGTTCTAAAAAGCTCATAAATGTAACTCCAGGCTAGGGGCTAGAGGCCAAAGGCAATGGGCGGTTTCCCCCTTGCCACTCGCCTCTAGCCTCGCGTCTAATCCCACTCGAGCGCCCCCTTCTTCCAGGCGTACCAGAATCCGACCAGCAGAATACCCAAAAATACGAGCATTTCGATCAGTCCCAGCAGGCCGAGCGACTGATATCGGACGGCCCAGGGGACCATGAAAATGATCTCAATATCGAAGATGACGAACAGCATCGCGATGATGTAGTAGCGCATCGGGAACTGAATGCGCGCGTCTGAAAACAACGGGCTTCCGCTCTCATAGGGCGTCAGCTTGGCGCGATAGGGACGGCTTGGACGGACGAACCAGCCGGCGCCAAGCGAGACCGCGCCGAAGACAATGGCAATGCCGATAAACAGGAGAATCGGTATGTAGTTCTCTGGAATAGCGGTGTTACCCATTTTCGTTACGCCTGTAGGCTAGGGGCTAGAGGTGAGTGGCGAGAGGTCGGATAGTGCCCCCTTGCCTCTTGCCCCTTGCCTTGCGCCTGATCCGATATCAGTGCCGAGCCAAAGAAGGGTTTGAACTTCAGCCCGTCAAGGTCCGGCCGTTCAACCCCGCGATGCTGCATCAGGATTTTGAAGGTCCGTCCCATCCCGTCTGGCTTGAGGAGATGGATGGCCGCGCCGAACTCTGGACTCTCCGGGTCGAGCTGGCCGATCATCTCTTCCACCCCGAGCCCCATGAGAAAACTCATCTGGTTCGTAAAGCCTGTCACCGCCAAGCCAGCGGCAGCTCCGACGGTCGCCAGGCCGGTGAAGTCCACATGGGCGGTCATGTCTTGTTCGCCGATACGCACATAGGGCACATCGCCGGTCAACTGTTGGTAGTAGCAGAGGAAGGTGCCGTCCTTCCGCTCTGGTCCGTACAAGTCTTCTGCCGTATGACCATAGTCGATCGTCACCACGAATCCACGATCGATCCGTTGCGCGACTTGTGCCATCCAGTCCAAGGCCTGAAGATTGACCTCGGTTCGGTACCCGTCCGGCCAGCTCGGTTCGAGCTTCTGGATATATCGATCGAGCGCAGGATTCGACAGGGGCTTGAGACATTCCTCAAAGCGCCCATCCCGATAGTCGACAAAGAGTTCTTGTGCCTGACCGGCGACCTTTTGAATGCGGTGAACCGGGAAGGCATCCACGAGTTCATTGCTGAAGAACAGGCCGGCTACGCTCTGAAGGGCGAGGGCATCCAATCCTTCGACCCAGGTCACCAGCCCGGGCTGATTCACCCAGGGGGCCAGATTCTGTCGCTGGAGTGCCTGCATCGCAGGGCTCCGCTCGATGAGCACATAGCGGACACGTGAAGCGAAGTCATCCTGTTTGGCATGGATCTCCGCCAGACAATCCCGGGCTAATAAGCCTTTGCCTGCACCCATTTCGACGATTGTGAAGGGAGTGGGGCGACCCAGTAGTTCATCCATTTGCCGGGCCTGCGCAGCAATGGCACGGCCAAGGATCGGATGTACATCGGAGCTGGTGTAGAAATCGCCGGACCAGCCGATCCGTTCAGCGTTCGCACCTTCCGGTTGACGCATGTAATAGCCGTAGTGAGGATGGTAGAGGGCCAGTTCCATGAAACGGACGAAGGGAATCGGTCCGTTCCGGGTGATTTCGGACGAAATCGCAGCGACGAGTTCCGGATGTCCCAATGACACAGACCACTCCTTCGGCTCTGTGAAGACAGCTCGAACCAACCCGAGAAAACGGGCAGACTATGCCTGCACCTCAGGGAGGGGAAAAGAGGCGTAGATTAACTTTCCGGTCGCCGCTAAGTCAAGGCGAGATCAGGGGGAATCTGTAACGCATCGTGCGTTTCCGACTCTGTCAGACCGGTCTTTTTGAATAGAAGAAAGATGTGGCGGGTAAGCCCTGAGGAGGGGAGCAAGTTCGGTCTGCTGTCAGCTTATATTCCGTGGCACTTCTTATATTTTTTCCCGCTGCCGCAGGGGCAGGGGTCGTTGCGGCCGACTTTGTCGTCGCTGTGATGCACCGTCTGAGGTGCGACCGGTTCTTCACCGCGATTGAGGATGAAGGTGGGCTGGGGGCGTGAGATGACGGGTGGTGGTGGTGGAGCTGCGGCTTGCTCCTCGTTCCGGACTGCCTGGACATGGAAGAGCCGATCGAGCGCATCGGCCTTGACCCGTTCCATCATGCCGGCAAAGAGATCGTACCCCTCGCGCTTGTACTCAATGAGCGGATCTTTCTGTCCGTAGCCGCGCAGGCCGATGCCGTCGCGCAGGTGATCCATTCCCAGGAGGTGGTCTTTCCAATGGTGGTCGACGACCTGGAGCATGAAGTTCTTTTCCAGGAAGCGCATCAAATCTGAGCCGAGATCCTGTTCCCTCTGGTCATAGGCCTGGCGTACCTGCATACGCAGGTCTTCGATTAAGGCATCGCGTCCCATGTCTCGGAGTGCCTCGCCGCCGTCGCTCTTGCCCTGGGAGATGTCGAAGGCGAACTGGCTATGCATGAGCTCCGCGAGCCCCTTGATGTCCCATTCTTCGGGGTATTGTTCGGCCGGGCAATAGATGTTCAGCGCGGCGTCCACTAGGCCGTCCATCATGTCGAGCAGGTCGTCTTTCAGATTCGATCCGCCCAAGACGGCGCGCCGGTGTTGGTAGATCACCTCGCGCTGCTTGTTCATGACGTCGTCGTATTCGAGCAGCTGTTTCCGGATTTCGAAGTTGTGGGCCTCGACCTTCTTCTGGGCATTGGCGATGGCCCTGGTGACCATTCCATGCTCGATCGGGACGCCTTCTTCCATGCCGAGCTTGAGCATCAGTTGGGAGACCCGCTCGGAGGCGAAGATCCGCATCAGGTCGTCTTCCAACGACAGATAAAATCGTGACGAACCGGGATCGCCTTGGCGACCGGCGCGGCCACGGAGCTGGTTGTCGATCCGGCGGCTTTCGTGGCGTTCGGTTCCGAGAATGTGGAGTCCGCCGGCCGCGATGACCGCCTGCTTGTCCTTCTCGCAGTCGGACCGGATCTCTTCGGAGATCTCCAGCTTGCGTGCTTCCGGCAGGTTCTCTTCCCGGTAGAGGATCTGTTTGAACATGAAGTCGGGATTACCGCCCAGGAGAATGTCGGTGCCGCGGCCCGCCATGTTCGTGGCGATGGTGACGGCGCCCTTGCGGCCGGCCTGGGCGATGATCTCGGCTTCCCGTTCATGCTGCTTGGCGTTGAGGACGTTATGTTTGACGCCGTTCCGACTCAAGATGCCGGCGAGCCGCTCCGATTTTTCGATGGAAATCGTGCCGACTAGGACAGGCTGGCCGCGCTCGTGACAATCCTTGATGTCTTCGACGATCGCGGCGAACTTTTCTTTCTCGGTCCGGTAGACGACGTCGGCATAATCCAGCCGGACCATTTTGCGATTGGTCGGGACCACGTTCACGTCGAGATTGTAAATCTTGGCAAATTCCGCCGCTTCCGTGTCCGCCGTGCCGGTCATGCCGCCGAGCTTCTTGTACATCCGGAAATAATTCTGGAAGGTGACCGAGGCCAGCGTTTGATTCTCGTTGGCGATCTTGACGCCTTCTTTGGCCTCGACGGCTTGGTGCAGCCCGTCGCTCCAGCGGCGTCCCGCCATGAGTCGGCCGGTGAACTCGTCCACGATGATGACTTCGCCGTCTTTCACTACATAGTCCACGTCCCGCTTGTAGAGGGCATAGGCCTGGAGGGCTTTGACGACGTGATGGACGAGATCCATATGGTCGGGGTCGTAGAGATTGTCCACGCCGAGCAATTGTTCGACCCGGACGTTGCCGTCTTCGGTCAACGACGCGGTCTTCGTCTTTTCTTCAACCGTGTAGTCCTGTTCCGGCTTCAGCTGCGGGATGATCGAGTTGATGCGGTAGTAGAGGTCGGTCGTTTCATCCGTCGGACCGGAGATAATCAAGGGTGTGCGGGCTTCGTCGATGAGAATGCTGTCGACTTCATCCACGATAGCGAAGTTCAGCTCGCGTTGCACGCACTGCGCGAGATCGGTGACAACCAGATTGTCGCGAAGGTAATCGAACCCGTACTCGTTATTGGTGCCGTAGGTGATGTCGGCACGATAGGCCTCGGGCCTCGTGCAGGGACGGAGAGACTGGAGCCGTTTGTCGGACGCGTCATAGGTCGGATCGAAGAAAAATGAGGCGTCATGCTGAATGATACCGATTGTCAGTCCCAGCGCGTGATACAGCACGCTCATCCATTGGGCATCGCGCTTGGCGAGGTAGTCGTTCACGGTGATGAGATGGACACCTTTTCCTTCGAGGGCATTCAGATAGACCGGCAGCGTGGCCACCAGGGTTTTCCCCTCGCCGGTCTTCATTTCGGAGATGCGGCCCCGGTGAAGAATGATACCGCCGATCAACTGCACGTCGAAATGGCGCATGCTCAGCTTGCGGCGGGACATCTCGCGGCAGACGGCGAAGGCCTCCGGCAGGATATCGTCCAACGTTTCGCCGGCTGCGATACGCGCCTTGAACTCAGGGGTTTTATCCGCGAGCGCCTGATCGGAGAGCGGCGTCAGGCCGGATTCCAGGCCATTGATCCGCTCAACCGTCGGGTGGAGCGCCTTGATTTCACGATCGTTTTTGCTGCCGAAGATCAGATTGAGTAATTGCGTAACCATAGTACTGTTGATCGGAACGAACGCCGATGCCTCCGAAAGTAATCCGCGCAGTATACAGGATCTTTTCCCTGAATCCTACAATCCAATCAGCAGAGGCTCAGGTGTCGAGTTGTCGGCTTGACAGGCCCAGCAGTCTCCATTAGCATTCAGCCAAATCACTCGGTCTGTATACGATGAACCACACCGTTCTCAAATATGTGTCGATCCTTCTCGTGTTCTTGGTCCTCTCCGTCGGCGGATTGGCTCAGGCACAGTCGGTCGAACATGCCGGACACCATGCCCACCATCAGGCTGCGACGCATGGCACGGTGCTGTGCTCCTGGATGTGTGCCGCCGGGACGGTGCTCGATAGTGCGTTCGTCACATTTGAAGCCGAACTCAGTCCGATTGCTCTCGTCACGCTTCCCCATGCTGCGCAGCCCTTAATCGAGCTGTGCCAGCCTTCTCCCAGCCGCGCGCCGCCATCGTTCTCTCTGTAGTCTTCGTTGCTCAAAATAGATAGCCCGTAACCGGGCACATTCCGTTTCTCACACAACCCACTGAGTGGGCTGCAGGGTAGGCGGATAGGGACGATTCCTCGAGAGAGAAAGGGCGAGCTTCATCATGGCAGGAACCAGGTTTTCCCTCGGATTCATTCTCAGTCTTGCAGTCATGGTCTCACCATGGGCTGACCTCCAACCCGCGCAGGCGTCCTGCGGAGCGGTGTCCTGTTTCGTCGTCATCGGGTCGCAGCAACAAGTACCTCAGGCGGGCCTCCTCACAGCGAATGCGATGTACAATTACACGCCGATGCGATTACTGGATGGAACCAATGGAGTTATCCCAGCGGTCGACCAAGCGAGCCGGCAGATGATTTTGAATCATCATCAGGAGACTCGGACCATTACGCAGCAGGCAACGCTCGACCTGAATTATGGGGTCACCGATCGGTTTGGATTGCAACTGACGCTTCCGTACATGTGGCGCACGCATAAGCACATCGATGGCATCGGAGAAGATGGAGCCAATGGCGAAGGGGCGGCGAGCAATTTCGGTGCGAATGGCATCGGGGATATCCGTGTCGGTCTCAAATATAATGTGCTGCCGACGTTGCGGAGTATGGTGGTGCTGGGATTCGGCGTTTATCTTCCGACCGGCAATACCCATGCACATGACAGTGCCGGGAGCATTATGGAGTCGCCCTCACAGCTCGGTCGTGGGCAAGTCGGGTTGAACCCCACCATGTATCAAACGTATGAACTGATCCCGCATCGGCTCAATCAGTTTTCTTCGGCCAGTTACCGGCACACCCTCCGGAATAACGACGGTTATCAGTTCGGCGATGAATATATGCTCAATGCCGGATTGAATCTCGTGGCGACACCGTGGCTGGTCCTCACGGGCCAGGTGAATTATCGCTACCTCGTGCACGATAATTTCAGTTCTTCGCTCTCTCGTTCTGCAACGCCTGCCGACGCGACGTTTCCTGATGAACCTCAGGTGATTGATCCGACCATTAAAAATCGTTCAGTCCCAACCACTGGCTCGACCTATCATGCGTTTTCTCCAGGATTTCAGGTCAACCTAGGGCAGATGATTGAGTCGAGTTGGACCAATATGACGTCGTTCTATTTCTTCGCGCAGATTCCATTTGCGCGGGATTCCAACAACAGTCTGGCGCAGGGAACCAGTTACATCTTTGGGCTGACACGTTCGTTCCAAATGCTGAACCCCTCCTAAGGGGAAACGGCTGACGCGGAGGAGGCTGTCATGAGATTGAGGAACACCAACAACCTGCTTGTTGCGAGCATGCTGCTCATCGCATCGATGGGATGGCCTGCCTTCGATGGCTGGAGTATGGGCTCGCGTGTTCCGGCGGTCGGCATGCCAGCGGAAGATTTTCGCCTGGTCGATCTGGAGGGCAACGCACAGAGCCTCAGCCAGCATCGTGGCAAGATCGTACTCGTGAACTTCTGGGCCACCTGGTGCAAGCCCTGCACGACTGAAATGCCGGCCATGCAGGCCAGCTTTGAGAAGCTTCGTGACAAAGGGTTCGTGGTGCTGGCGATCAACGAGCTGGAAGACGATGTGAAAGTACGTGAACACATCAAGCAGTATGGCCATACGTTCCCGGTTCTCATGGATCGCGACAACAAAGTCGCCAACCAGTTCGGGGTATTCGGGCTTCCCGTCAGCGTCTTCATCGACCAAGAGGGGCGAGTGCAGGAATACATCAAGGGCGGGTTGCTCACCGAGCAGAAGATACAGGAAATAGTCGTTCGGCTTCAGACCCAATCCGGGGTGAAAGCGGCGTCGCTGAAATAGAGATGATCGTATGGTTGCAGCGAGAGGATGTCAGAAAGGTTCAAGCATGAGAAGTGATACGAAAGCGGATCGAAGGATCTATTGTTTGGTGAGATGTGCCCTGGTCGCGGGATGTGTTGTCGTTGGGCTGCTCCTCACGCCGATGGCACAGGCCGAGTCTAAATCCGAGAAAGTCTTCACCGCAGTGGTCACAGATGCGCAGGGGGTCGATACCGAAATCCGCAATCTTATTTTCTATTGGGAAGAAAAAATCAGCGAGACCGCCTTCGTCCCTCACGAACTGCGGCATCTCCCGGTCAAGCGCGGGAGTACGACCAACAACATCCCGTTCGACAAGATCAAGCAAGTCGAGGCCAAACCGGCCGGTAGTGAAGGGATCACGATGCTGGTCACGCTGGCGAACGGCAAGACCGGTGAGTTCGTGTTGACGATACCGGGTAGCTTCCGTGGTGAGTCGGATTTCGGTCAGGCCGACGTGCAGGCCAAGTCGGTGGCCAAGGTGGTGATCAAGTGATGTTCAGTTCAGATGGCCAGTATCGCCTGCAAGGATGGGCGGTGTCTGCGCTCTTTCACGGCGTCGCATTGACCCTGGCCCTTGGCCTCATGGCTCAGGGTAAGTCGGTCGTGCCGAAAGAAGCCTTCAAGTGGGACGTAGCCCTGGTCGAGCCGCAACGGACACAAGCTGCAACGACGCCAACTCAGGAGCCAGCGAAGCCGACAACGCGGCAAGCCGCCCCGGCCCCCGCGCAACCCCAGATGGTTACGCAGCAAGTGCAGACTCGCGAGGTGACGCCGGTGGTGCAGCGTGAGATCCGCCAGGTGGTCGAGCCGAGCCAGCCGATTCAACAGACCATGGCGGTGCAAACGAGGACCGAGACGGTGACGCCAATCAAGGAACAACAGCCGGCAGTGGTTCAGCAGGCTCAGCAGGCCGTCGTCGAGTCGATTGCTCCCGTCATGCACCATGAAGCCGTAAGCACTGAACCGGCGATCATTGCGGCATCGGTGCAGCAGGCCGTGAGTCATCCCGAGCCAGTAACCAGCGCCTCAACACATGCTGTTGAAGCGCGCGCCATAGAGACCGCTTCGTTGACCCGCGATCCGGACATGCCTGCCTCCCCGGTGCCGGCCGCTGCTGCTGCAAGCGACGGGAAGCCTACCGAGGCTGTCGTCAGAGAGGTGGCGCCGCAAGTCGCCATGGCAACGAGTCCGGCGCCAGCGCCAGCTGTCAAAGCCGACTATGGCTGGCTGGCCGAATCGCTAAGGCGACGACTGGCAGAGGTGAAACGGTACCCCAGCGCCGCGCGCCTCAATGGCTTGGAAGGAAAGGTTGTGCTCCGTGCAGTCATTCGAGCCGATGGCCATCTGTCGGACGTGAAGGTGCATCGAAGTTCCGGTCATGAGTCGCTTGATAATGCAGCCATGGAGGCCATCCGGTTGGCCTGTCCGCTGCATCTGAAAAATGCGATTGGCGCTGCCGAGATAGCGGTACTCGTGCCGATGGTCTATAGCCTCGGGGGGTAGTCGAAGGAGTCGTTTGCGTCGATGTTCTGAGTGAGCGCAGGCCAATGTTCAAGTGGGCGCGAGATGTTTCTGTCCATTCGAGGGTCGAAGTGAGGTACGCCAGATGATTGAGCGAAAATTCAGTATCAAAAGACTGGCCTGGACGGTTGGAATTGCGATCGGCGCTGTCTCGCTTGCGTCGATCGCGCTGGCTGAGCCGGAGCAGGCTTTGCGGTTCGGTCCGAAACTGACGACGGATCATAACGTAAGAGCAGTCGTGGGGCCTTCCGTCCGGATCGACGAACAAGGCCGTATCTCGATGGCCTGGGTAGAAGAGGACAAGAATACACGCACGGTGTTCTACTCGAGAACAGAAAAGCCGGAAGGGCCGATCGGGGCTCCAGTCACCGTGAACCAACCGACCGACGCGCCCTACATGCGGCAGGAAGCGCCGGCGCTAGCCGTGGCCGGAGACGAGGTGTTTCTGACCTGGGCCTTGACCCATCCGAAATCGACGGCGGACAAGCCGTTTTCAAATGAACTGAGGCTGAGTCGGTCCACGGACGGCGGCAGAACCTTTCTCCCGTCGATTCTGGTGAACGACGATGAGCAGGTTATCGGCCACAGCTTCGATTCGCTTCACGTCGCCGCTGACGGTGTGGTGCATGTAGTCTGGATCGATGGGCGAGAGGGCAAGAAGGAATCCGGCACCTTTGTGACGCGTTCGACCGATCATGGCCGCACCGTCGTGAAGAACCTCAAGGTGGACGAGAATACCTGTGTCTGTTGCCGGACGTCACTCACGACAGGACCGGACGGGACGCTCTATGTGGCCTGGCGCAAGATTCTCCCCGGCGATCTCCGCGAAACGGTGGTCGCGCGTTCCACTGACGGCGGGCAGACCTTTACGGAACCGGTCATCGTGGGCCATGACCAGTGGGTGTTCCCCGGCTGTCCGCATCGGCCCGCCTCGATCGGGACGGATCGGCTCGGAAGACTCTATGTCGTCTGGTATACCGAGGGGATGGATGAGACCCCTGCGGTGTTCCTGGCCTATTCGGACGACCGTGGCGCCACCTTTTCTCCCAAACAAAAACTGAACGTCTCCAAGGGAACCTTTCCCGATCATCCGCAAATGGCGGTCGATCCGGAGGGGCGTCTGATCATCGTTTGGGAAGAACAGTCGCCCGTTCGGCGTGAAGTTGTGATGAGCCTGTCCCTCGATCGAGGACAGACATTCAGCGCGCCGAAGAAATTGAATGAGAAAAAAGGTCAGACGCCCACCCTCTCGATGAATGCGAAAGGGCTCGCGGCCTTGGCGTGGATGGAGCATGCCATGCCGAACCATCGGATGGTCGTGCAAACGATCCAGTTACCGGTGATGAAAGTTGTCGCGAGGCAGGAGCCGTAACGAGTACAGGATGCTGAAAAAGCCCACCAGCTGCGTTCTCGCATCGTTCAGACCCTCAACGTACCCCTGCGGGTACGCCTCGGCCCTTCACTCGCTGCGGCCTTGCTGGACGGTCTTTTTGAGCACCCTGTTGGATATGTTTTCATTGGCTCAGTCGAGTAGACCTTCGAAGCTCTGGCGTGGCCAAACGGTTCCTCCGCAGCCTGCCATCGTGTATGCATTACTGCGCCGAGTTGTGATCCTGTCGATGCTCGCTTTCATGAGCGTCATCTCGGCTGGCCCTGCGTCGGCGAGCGACCCCTTTGTCTCGCTCAAGATGAGCCGGTTGCCGGCCGGGAGCATGGTCGCGCCCTTTGAACTCACGGCGCTGGACGGCACAGTCGTCAAGTCGAGCGAGTTAGCAGGGAAGGTCGTGCTGGTGAATTTCTGGGCCACCTGGTGCGGGCCCTGCAAAGAAGAAATGCCATCTCTGGCGCGCCTGCAGCAGCAGGTAGACCCTGCGCATTTCGCCCTCCTCACGGTTACAACGGATCTGCAGCGGCAGGGCATCACACACTTTCTCTCTCACATCGGAGTCAGCCTGCCGGTGCTGTTCGATGAAGATCAGGAAGTATCACGCTCCTTCATGGTCCGAGGCCTCCCAACCACGATTGTCATTGGACGGGATGGCACGCTCGTCGGGCGTGCCGTCGGACCTCGTGCCTGGGATAGCCCGGAGGCGGTGGCGGTGATGCGGCAGGTCATGGAGCGCGGGAAATGAGGAAGTGTTTCGTCCCGCTGGTTCTGGCCCTTGCGACGCTGTATCTGACGCTTTCGGTCAGCGCCGTGGCCTGCCTCTTTGCGCATGAGAACCAGCCGCGCTCGGCTCATCATCACACCGGAGGTGTGACGCATTCTTCGCTGTGCGCCTGGGCCTGCCACGCCAGCCCGACCGTCGATCTTCCTGCGACCTCGCCACAGACGCAACCGCTTCACGTTGTCGCCATGTTGCTGTTGGTCGCGGTGTCCGTATCGTCGTTCCTCTTCCAGCAGTCGGCGCAGTCCCGCGCGCCTCCTCGTTCATAACGTTTCATCCACGCATCGTGCATTCGTCATCTCTCCTGTACTGACCGTGCTGCACATTGTGCGGCCGCTGTCTGTGCGGAGGCAATTGTGTCAGTTCTCATTCTAAGAAGGAGTAGGGGTCATGGTGTCGTTCAAGAGAGTCGGGCAAGTCGTGATGGCAGTCGCAGTACTTGGAAGCGTCCACGCGATGGATCACGTTGCGTCAGCACAGGAGCCGGCTCAGCCGGCCGCCTCGCAACGAGAAGGGCAGTTGCGCGATCAACTCAAGGGCATTCTCCACGAGCTGGACGAGCTTCAGAAAGCGCGGGAGGGGGCCATGCCGCCGAGCGAAAGGCCGAAGGTGGTCACTGAAACAGTGGCACCCGAAGCATCTGAGGCTATGCCGGAGTATGAGCTGTCAGACCTCAGCATCGTCAGCAAACGGTTTCAGAAGAGGCCGGAGGGCCTTTCGTTGTCGGCGACGATCCCGGCGGAAACGAACTCACAGCCGACCAGAACGATGAAGGAATCCATGGAATCGCTTCCGGGTGTGGTCCTGCGCCAGGCGAACGGGCCGCGTGACTTCAGCATTACGATTCGCGGACAGGGCGTCAAAACCTCCTTCGCGACTCGCGACATCAAAATTTACGAAGACGGATTTATCCAGACCCAATCCGACGGGCTGTCGCGGCTCGATCTCCATGATCCCTGGTTTATGAGGAGCGTCGAAGTCACTCGAGGCGCGTCGTCGTCCCTGTACGACAACTATGCGCTCGGTGGAATGGTGCAGTTCAGGACTAGGCGGGGAGGCGACATCAACGGAGTAGAGACGTTTCTGTCCGGTGGTTCCTACGGATACCAAAAGTATGGCCTCGCGGTTGGCCAAGAAACGGAAAAAGTCGACATTGCCATGTTGGCCAGTCAGGTCTCTGAAGACGGCTATATCCGGAACAGCAATTACAACACCCAGACGTTCAACTTTAATGTCCGCTTCAAGGCAGATGACAAACAGAATTTCTACTTTAAGGCGATCACCAACTGGCTGAATACGAAAGTGCCGACCAGACTGACTCAAGCCCAGTTTCATGCCGATGACAGGCAGGCCGGTGGAGCGCAAACGACATGCACGCCCGGCACCTATAACGGCGGTTGCGCAAACTCGCTCTTGCTCAATCAGGGCCGCGTCGATCGTCGCACGATCATCGGGGGCATGTACGAGCGGCAGATCGACGCGAACACGGTGCTGACGATGGAGGCCGACTATGACGTCAAAGACATCCAGCAGTCATTTTCGCAGATCAGCGAGAACACCAATCCCAACTACAAGCACTACACCGATTTGCGGCACGACGGCCGGCTTGGAACGATGCCGCTGAAGAGCTATGTCGGGTTCTTTACCAACCAGATGGACCAGAAAGCCAATCAGTTCCAGAATCTGGCCGACGGGTTCGGAACGAAAGGAACGTTGATCCAGAATTCACGCGGATCCATTTTCAACATCGGTGCCCGCTTCAGGGAGGAGCTGGAATTCGTGCCGGCCTGGACCCTCGCGGCCGGGCTTGGGTTCGAACAGTCCCGTCTTAGCACACAGGCGACCAACTACAATGGAACCGGGGGGTTGGCTTCGCGAGCCAACGCGAGCCGTGAATACTCGAACTGGGCACCGGAAACATCGCTCACCTGGAAGCCTGCTGATGGGTATCGGCATTGGGTTCGAGGCTCGGTGGGATACGGCATTCCTCAAATGAGCCAGCTCTTACGAGATCCCGTCACGGGACTTCCCGGGACCAACTTCGATTTGAAGCCGCAGAAGAACCTGAATGTGGAAATCGGTACGGAGTCCAAGCTGCACAAGACCCTCACCGTTCAACTCGTCGGGTTTATGACCTTCTTCAAAGACGAGATCATCACGCAGACGATCTCGGGAACAAACACGGCTTCCGTCAATGCGGACTCCTCTAAGTACAAAGGCATTGAAGCCTCTTTCGATTGGCGGCCGGTGACAGGCACGCGCATATCCGGCGCCTACACCCATGTCGAGGCCAGATACGTCAATTTCTCAGATAGAACTGCGACCGGGTTCCTGGTCCGAGACGGTAACAAGGTGCCTAATGTGCCGACCGATGTGTTGAACTCCAAAGTTGAATACGATCATGCGCCGACCGGTTGGGGCGGCTGGGTCGAAGGCAGCTATTACAACAGCTACTTCCTGAACAACAGCAACACGTTCAGCATTCCCTCCTATGTCGTCGCGAATGTGAACATTCACAAGAATTTCGAGCTGCACAATTCCTGGTTCCGGTTCGCCAAATTCTACCTGGAGCTGGACAACATTGCGGATAAGAAATACGCCGCATCCGGTCAGGTCATCGGTGGCGAAACCGCCGGCGCTGCCGCGGGCAACCAGGCCTTCTTTGCCGGTTATGGCCGGGCCATCTATGGCGGTGTGACGTTGGGGCTGTTCTAGCTTGTCGGGATATGCAGAGTGGTCCTGAGCTGAAGGGAGGGCGTCTTTGAGGCGCCCTCCTCCACCAGGGGCTTTGGATAATGCGATGAGTCACATGACGACAGAAGCGAGGGGCACCATGAACAAGTCATTACTGCGGGTCAATGAAGCGGCGGTAGTTCTAAACGTGAGCCGCTGGACGGTCTATCGATGGGTGGATGAAGGGAAGTTGAGCGCCACAAAAATCGGCAAGCAGAGCCTGCGCGTGATCGGGAACTCGGTCGACAAGCTGATCTCCGAGAATCGGACCGATCACTGAGCGTCGGCAGCGTAACGTGGCGGTGCAGGGGAGCGAGAAAATAAGATCAAGGACGGCTCATGCGTTTTCACCAGGATTTCAGGTTAGCCTAGGGCAGATGATTGAGTCGAGCTGGACCAACATGACGGCGTTCTATTTTTCACGCAGATTCCATTTGCGAGGGATTCCAACAACAGTCTGGCGCAGGGAACCAGTTGCATTTTTGGGCTGACACACTCGTTCCAAATACTGAACCCATCGTAAGGGGAACGGCTGAAGCGGAGGCGGCAGACATGAGATTAAGGAACACCAATACCCTGCTTGTTGCGATCATGCTGCTCATCGCATCGGTGGGATGGCCCGCCTTCGACGGGTGGAGCATGGGGTCGCGTGTTCCGGCGGTCGGTATGCCAGCGGAAGATTTTTACCTGGTCGATCTGGATGGCCAGTCGCAGAGCCTCAGTCGGTACCGCGGCAAGATCGTGCTCCTGAACTTCTGGGCCACCTGGTGTAAGCCCTGCACGACTGAAATGCCGGCCATACAGGCCAGCTTCGACAAGCTCCGTGACAAAGGGTTTGTGGTGCTGGCGATCAACGAGTTGGAAGACGATGTGAAAGTGCGCGAACACATCAAGCAGTATGGCCATACGTTTCCGGTCCTCATGGATCGCGACAACAAAGTCGCCAACCAGTTCGGCGTGTTCGGGTTACCCGTGAGCGTGTTCATCGACCAGGAGGGGCGCGTGCAGGAATACATCAAGGGTGGGTTGCTCACCGAGCAGCTGATCCACGACGTGGTTGCGAAGATTCACAAACAGGAGCCGGTCAAGGCGGCATCGCTTCGATAAGCATCTTATTTTATGATGGTGAAGCTCAGACAATCCTGGCTGGTCTGGTCGTTGCTGGTCTGTCTCGTTCTTGTGAACGGACTTCTCACGGTGCCGGCGGTCGCCCATGCCGAGCACCATGCCAAGCATCAGGCCGGCACCCATTCCACCGGCCTCTGTGCCTGGCAATGTGCCGCCGGTCAGAGCATCGAGACGACTACGGTGGTCTTCGTTTCGACATTGCAATTCGTGCATCTAGCCGACGATCCGCAGCTCAATCAGATATCGATCGCAGCTCCCTTCTTCCTCTTCGTACGCGGACCTCCCTCGCTCCTCGGCTAATTTCTTCGATTCACGGCATCAGCAATAGATAGAGAGGCGACGGAGCATCCGCGGCCTCTCGTGCACCACCATCTTAACCTCTAGTGAGACACATGATGTTCCCATTCCGATCACGGCGGCTCGTCCTTCTCTCTCTCAGTCTTTGCTTTCTGAGCGCAGGGGCCCTGCGTCCCGATCCGGTGCAGGCCTCCTGCGGCTCCGTGAGCTGTTTTGTGGTCATCGGCTCCCAGCAGCAGGTGCCAATGGCCGGTTTGCTGACCGTGAATGCAATTTACAACTACACGCCGATGGAGGCGCCGGAGGGACAGGGCGGGAGCATTCCGTTTTCCAACCAGGGGAACAAGACTCTGACGCTGGCGAACCTGAACGCCAGTCAGATTCGCACGCTCATGCGAACTGCGACCCTCGACATGAACTATGGCCTGACCGACCGATTCGGACTCCAAGTTACGGTGCCCTACAAGCATGTGAACTCCGATGCCCAGATCGGGGGCCTCACGCCGGTGCCCTATAGTGACAAGGGGGTCGGGGATATCAGGGTCAGTCTCAAGTACAACGTGCTGCCGACTCTACGTAGCATGATCGTGGTGGGCATGGGCGTCGATCTGCCGACCGGCGACTATGGGCAACGGGTGCAGGGTGGATCGCTAGCCGAATCGACGCTGCAAATCGGCAGGGGCAATTTCGGCCTCGTGCCGACCTTTTACCAAAGCTATGAGTTGATTCCGCACCGCCTCAATCAGTTTGCCTTGGCGAGCTATCGGCATACGTTGAAGAACAGCGATGGATATAAATTTGGGGACGAAGTGAACCTCAGCGCAGGGCTTAACATCATCCCGGTTGAGAGTGCCCAATGGCTCGTCCTGACACAGCAAGTGAATTATCGCTGGATGCAGAACGATGCGATGGATGCCTCCCTGTTTCAGTTCAATCCAGGCGGCGCGGCTATTCTGCTCGATCCGACCGTGAAGTTCCGCTCCATTCCTACCACCGGCTCGACTTACATGGCCTATTCGCCCGGCATCATGCTGAACCTTTGGGACTATGCCTCGATGTATTTCATCGCGCAGATTCCGGTCATGCGCGATTTCAATGGCAACTTGGAGCAACAAATCAGTTATGTCTTTGGAATGACCAAGTCTTTCCAATTGCTCGGCGGGTCGTAAGGGATTCCGAAGGTGATGGGCCTGTCCTCACAGATTTTGGGAAGCCGGATGTGGCGCAGATTCGCTCGCACAACGGCATGTGTCTGCATCCTGCTCTGGTTGGTCGGGTCTGTTTCCATAGCGTATGGAAACCTCACTCCGCTATGGACCACGCCGCATTGCCCTCAGGGGCAAGGGCATAGCGGGCAACAGAATCACAGCCATTGCGTGTGGCATTGTGATGGGGTTGACGCGCAGGCGTCCACTGGACGCGGTGGTGGGGCATCCGCTACTCCGAACGGATATATGTCGGGCCATCTTGGTGCGATCCCCCTTATCGCAGTGCTCAGTGCAGGAATCGTCGCCCGAGGCCCTCCTCAGTTTCTTGTCGGTTTCGAGTAAAAGAATCGGCCATCAGGACACACGTTGAGGCTCCTGCGAAGGAGCGAAATGCGACGAAATGAAACAGACGAGGAAGGAACGATAGAACCATGAGATCCATCATCAACCCACAACTCTTTTCATCATGTGCGAAGACGGGAGTGCTCGGGCTAGCGCTCATCGGTCTCGCGAGCTGTAGCTCAGGAGATTCCCCCACTGGAACAGTGACGACAGGTGGCAGCGCGGCATTACAAGGGCCGTTGGTCTTTGTGAACAATACGGGAGACCGGACCCTGTCCACCCTTGCTTTGAGAGGAGATTCTGGCAGCTCCGTCATCAACACGTTGGGGCCCACTGTCTTCGGCAACGTTGCGTTGGGCGACATGCAGTTCTCGTTGGGGGAATGGGTGTTCGTCAATCTTGCAGCGACCAATCAAGTTGCGACGATCGATCCCCTTACTGGGGCGACGCCGGTCCACGAAGTCAATCTGACGGCCGGCACCAGGCCGGTCCATATCTATCGCGATCCGACCGATCAAGAGGTTATGTGGGTCATGAATGACGGTGACAATGCAATTGGAACCATCACGCCAGGAGACGATCTAATCAACTGCGCGGCGCAAGGGGGCGGTTCGGTCACGATCATCCATAACTCGCATCTTGGTCCAGGTGCGACCCCCCCGACCGTTGAAAGAACCGTCTGTGTGCTTGCGGACGGGCATAAGGTCACCGCGTTCTCTCAACCGACAGCTGCCGACACCACGATCCCCAGACGGGCGTTCGTCTCCAGCAGCACCGCGGGAGAAATTGCCGTGATCGACAATACTCCTATTCCAGGTTTGGACCCGAACTGGCGCCTGATCAATCGAATCGATCTGTGCGACGGGGTAAAGGAATCGACGCGCCCGACACCGGCGACCTGTAATGTTGAGGATGCGACATTGAACACCGCGTTCACGACGAACAATTCGAACCCTCACGGGATTCGGTGGTCGAAACTCACCGGCAAGGTCTATAGCATTCAAGAAAACTACCGCACCATTGTCGAGATAGATCCTACGACTTTGGCGGTGACGCTGGTGGCGGATCTTTCTGCTACGAACTACACGGCTTTCGGTATTTCTCCGGATGGACGGTTCTTGCTACTGCGCGGCAGCAGCGCGGCTCCATTTGGAACCAGGTTGGGTGTGATTGATTTGGCAATTGCCGGAAATCCCCGAGCCATCAGCGATCTCACAATTCCTGAATTAGACGGCGCCGGCCCCGGAGCGTTCAAGTTTTCGCCGGATGGTAGACGCTTTTATATTGTGGCCAGCAATACGTCCACAACGAAGAAAGACCATCTGTTTGCGTTCAATGCATCGGACCTGACGGCGAATCCTCCTGCATTGACATTGCTGCGGGACGTCGGCCTGATTTCAACCGTCAATGGTGCACATTCTTTTGATGTGCTGGCACAGCCACCGACCGGATCGCCGACCGGCACTCTCGCAGAAGCGAGATACCTTGTCGTGTCGAACGGCACGGACAATTCTGTCTCCGTCATCAATGCGACAGACAATCAGATCAAGCAAACAGTTACAGTGGGGACCACACCTGGATCAGTGATGGTCTATTTCCCTGGTTCAGCCGCAGGTGGACACCAGGCGATCTCATCTGTAACCGGTGGGGCCTCCTCATCTGTGGCGGTCTTGCCTGAGCTGCTCGACGACCACGGGATGCCGGAGTAGTCGAGCGCCGGCCGTATCTTGTTCATGCTGAGTCGAAGGGGGCAGGGTATCCTGCCCCCTTCGGAACAGAGACCATTTCGCCATGGAGGGAATTACGGATAGAGCACTCTTGCTCGTGAGAGAAGCCGCAGATTTCTTGTCGGTAAGCCGCTGGGCCATCTATCGGTGGGTCGAAGAGGGGCGCTTGCGCGGCACGAAGATCTGGTGGGGTAGTTTGCGAATCTTTCACGAATCCATCGCGGGGTTGGTCCGGAACAAACAGGTCGCCATTCTCTGCGTAGTCATGAACAACGTCCTTCGGCGTCGCGGCAGCGAACTGCTCGCGCAATACAAACGCATCATGGATCATGAGCTGAACCTATCCTCACGCATGTGCAGGTTAGCCTGCTGTGTCCTGTAGCGCAGGTCCGTAGGCATCGTTTGGCGTCAATTTATCGGGAGCGTATTCAAGGTACTCGAAAAGTTCGAGTGGTGTATTCATAATCAAGGAGGAACGTTCAATGAAGCAGACATGGATGACGGTCATGGCAGTAGCGGTGCTTGGTGTGGGTCTTTGCCTGCAGCCGGCGGTCTCGCTGGCGGGGAAGGGAGAGGATCATAACCAGGAGGTGATCAAGCACGCCAAGGAAGGGGTTGCGCATACGAAGGAAGCGATCAAGCATATCGAAGAAGCCGTGAAGGGCACCGGCGACGCGCATGCCAAGGAAGCGCTGCAACATGCGAACGAAGCGATTACTCATGCGGAAGAATCGATCGCCCATGCCGAGATGGCAGCCAAGAAGCCTGAAGGAAAAAAGAAGAGCAAGTAACGTTCATCGTCTGACCCTGCTGCCGCCGGTGCCTTCGGTCATCGGCAGCAGCAGGGTGAAAACCCTCTGTCAGCACCACTCATTCCGACCTTCCCGCAATCTCGTGGGCCATTGGATCTCCATTGTGCTCGAATAGTTTTCCCATAGTCTGCTTGGGCATCTGCGACGGACGTTTAGACGAACCTCGCATCACCATTCACGCCGACTTCAGCGATCAAGGCCGCCTCTTCTCATTCTGTGACTTGTAGTATCCGTGAGCATCTGTGAGTAGGCGTCGGTAGACAAGATGCCTGCACAGTCCTACAGTTCGCCCTCTCTGAATACGCAGAGATGAAGGGGAGTCGAGATGCGACGGGGCGTGCCTCTGTTGACGGTCTATTTTCTGCTATTGGCGGTGGTTCTCTCGCCGACGAAGGCTGAGAGCGAGCGCACGGCTGTCTTCATGTTTGGTTTGATACGCCAAGCCCTTGGCATGCTTCAGCCGATGAATCTCAGTACTCTGCAGCATGGCATCGTCACCCGTATGGCCTTGACCGGACAGTCATGATGCAATCGCTCATGCGGAATCGTCACATCGGAATCTGGAGAAAAATCTTCGTCTGCAGCGTCCTCATTCTGTATGTTCTCGTCAGCGTGGCGGCTCTGGCCTGTGGAGCGCCTGCGGAGTGGGTTCAGCATCGGCACCATGCGGCGCCGCTCAACCATTCCTCCCATTCTCTGCTCTGCGCTTTTGCCTGTCAGGCTAACCTCGGTGCAAGTCTGTCGGTGGGCCTGGTTGGACTCTTCGTCGCAGGCTCTTGGCTGGTGGTATACGGCTCTGTGTTGCGTTCCCTTGCCATCTATCCGCGTCAGTGGCGATTTGTCCGTGGTCCACCCAGTCCAGTTCGTTTCTTCTAGTTGCCCTACTTCATCAGTCAGCGGCTCGTCCACGTCTAGGGGCTTGTCTCCCTTAGCGTGTCGTATTTTCATGCGAGCGAAGGAGTTTTTTGCGATGTCTATTCTCGGTTTGGCTAAGACGGTCAGTGTGGTTGTTGGTGTGGGGTGTGCGTTGTGGTGCGGCATGATCGTCGCCTCCGGCGCCGCTCCATCCGACGGGATATCACTATTGTCGGCTGAGTCCCAGGCTGTGAAGAACTATGCGTTTCTCCATGGCCGGTGGTTTGACGGCACAGGTTTCACCCAGGAGACCTGGTACTCGGTCCAAGGACGACTGACTCGCACGGCACCGGCTGGGGTTGTCGAGACCATGGATCTTGCCGGTGCCTTCGTTGTTCCTCCCTTCGGGGAAGCGCACAACCACAACGTGGAAGGTGAATGGAATGTGAACGCCGTGAGCAACCGATATTTGAAGGATGGAGTGTTCTACGTCAAGAATCCGAATAACGTGCGGGAGTTTGGGGTGACGGTCAGGAATAGCCTGAATCGTCCTGACACCATCGACGCAGTCTTCGCCCATGCAGGCATGACCGGGACGGGCGGCCACCCCATTGCCCTGTACGAGGACATCCTTCGCCTGCATCGCTACGAGCCGGTGATCGGTCATCGAGAAGCTGGATGGTTCCAGGGGCGGGCCTACGTCGTGGTGAATAGGGGGCAGGATCTGGATGAGCAGTGGGCGTTGATTACCAGCGGCAAGCCCGACTTTCTCAAGGTCTATCTTGTGCACTCGGAGCATTTCTCAGCCCGCCAACACGAAGGGCCTCTAAACCGACGGACAGGGTTGAACCCTGCGCTCTTGCCCAGGATCGTGGCCAAAGCCCATGCGGCTGGTCTGCCGATTACCGCGCATGTCGAATCGGCATCAGACTTCAGAGTTGCGGTGCAGGCCGGGGTGGATGAGATTGCCCATGTGCCGGGCTGGCTGGTGGAGAGTGCGTCGGATGCCGAGCGGGCTCGACTCATCGAAGCGGACGCGCGGCTCGCAGCAGCAAAGGGCATCGTCGTGGGCACGACGACGGTGGCGGGAGAGGCGATGCCCGGGGCCGCGAGCGGCCATGCTCATGGGCACAAGCCTGATCATATGAAACCGGAAACGGGCTCGGTTCCTCACGATGGCGGCGTGGACCTTCGCGCATTGGCGCGTGACGTGCAGCGCGCCAACCTCACCCTTCTACACCGTCACGGAGCCAAACTGGCGATCGGCAGCGACCATGCCGACACGTCGTTGGCTGAAGTGATGAATCTCAAAATGCTGCTTCCTTTCGACAATCTGACCCTCCTGAAATTGTGGTGCGAAGCCACACCGGCGGCGATCTTCCCCGGCCGCAAGATTGCCCGGTTCGAGGAAGGATATGAAACCAGTTTCCTGGCGCTTGCCGGGAACCCGCTCGAAGATTTTACCCAGGTGCAGGCGATCCGCTTGCGTTTCAAACAAGGATTCTTCCTGCCGTCCCCGGTAGAGGGAGACGGGGCATCGTCAACGGTGACAGGGCACCCGCACGGGCATTAGTGCAGGTGCCAAACCAGACGAGTCAACTATCACCATGCATGTTTATGCTTATTCACTCATGAGGAGATCGTGTATGAGTCGCGCAAGAACGTGGAACACAACCTGTGCCCTCTTGGCCTGTATCGTGATGAGCGTGATCGCATCAATTCCATCTGTGGCCTGGGGCGCAGAGGAACCAGTCGGACAGGAGGCCTCCGAGTTGACGATGGAGACGGTGAAGATCGAAGGGCAGCGGATCGAAAACGTAAACGATATCAAAAAGGAATTCGCACGCAGGCCGGGGAGCAATATTCTCATTGAGGAAAAGCAGATCACGGAATCTCGTGCGCTCAATCTCCAGGATGTCTTACAGTTTGCGCCGGGTGTGCGGTTCCAGTCACGCTTTGGAGCGGATGAGGGACAGTTTTCGATCAGAGGCACCTCGCTCCGCAATAACTTTCATCATCGGGGCATCAACATTCTTATCAATGGGATTTATTTTGGCGATGCGGATGGATTCTCGGACTTCGAGTCCATTGATCTCTTGGCCTATGAGCGGATCGAGGTCTATAAGGGGGCCAATGCATTGCGTTATGGCGCGAACTCCATTGGTGGTGCCATCAACTTCGTGCCCCGGACTGGCTACAGTGCGTCGATGCTGCAGATGCGGTTCTTGGCCGGAAGTTTCGGCATGGTCAGCGGCCAGGTCTCCAGCGGGAAAGTCACGGAGCCGTTTAAGGTCGGCAGCATGACCGCCACCGCCGATTATTATGTCAGTGTGTCCGGTAACCGCCAGGACGGATTTCAGGATCACAGTCAGCAGGCCCGTCAGCGCATCAATGCCAACGTGGGGTTGCAGCTCGGAAACCATCAGGAGATTAGAGCCTATTTTCTGCAGGCCAACGTCTCCGAAGCGATTCCCGGTTCATTAACCAATGCCCAGCTCTTTCAGAACCGGAGTCAGGCGGGCGGCCAAACCCCGCCGGGGACCCCTCCGTTCTTTGCCTGTGTGTCGAATAATCAAACGTGTAATTGGGGACGCTACTATAACCAGCAGCGCATCGGACTCGCCTATCGCAATGAGTTTGCTCCGAACCAGGCCTTTGAAATCATCCCCTATTTTTCGAACCAGTATGTCGACCATCCGATTTTTCAGACGATCCGGCAGGACAACACCAATGTCGGCGGCGAGTTCCGCTACGTCAATACCAACCAGCTGTTCGGACTCAACCATTCCTTTGTCGCCGGATTCCAACCCCGCTACGGAAATCAGCATCAAACGCGGTTTGTGAATATCAACGGCAACATCGGAGCCATGACACAGAATTACTTTGCCCGGACGACCTACTTCGGGGCTTATGCGGAAGATTCGCTCGATGCGACCAAGGATTTTACCATCGTCATCGGCGGTCGATGGGACAATAGCGGACGCCAGGCCAATGTGCAAAACTTCAGCCCGGCTGGCAATCCGTTCGATCCCACGATTCCTTCTACGCTGAGCAACACTCAGCAGCCGCTCCGGCATTTTGACGCCATCAGCCCGAAATTAGGTTTTGTCTATCGCACCACTCCGACCTCGCAAGCGTACTTTAATGCCAGCCGGGCGTATGAAGCGCCGCTCAATGTCGAATTACTCTCGTCCGTTAACGCGAACGGGAGTGCCAATACTGGGTTTCTCGACCTGGATGCGCAGCGGGCCTGGCAGTTTGAGCTGGGGCATCGCGGTACTTCAGCCAATAAGCGCTACTCCTGGGATGTGACCGCCTACGACTTGGAGATGAGGAAGGAGATCCTCGCCTCGAACATCAACAACCAGAGCACCTTTCAGAATGCTAACGGGACACGCCATACGGGCGTCGAAGCCGGCGGAGCCATGGTGCTGACCAGAGGTTTGTTCGCGCAGAACGCGGACGGCAGGGCGGACAGTCTCCAAACGCGGGTGGCCTATACCTGGTCCCGCTTCAAGTTCACCGATGATGTGCGTGGTGGTGGGGTCGGCGGCCCCAATGTGCTCGTCGCGAAGGACGGGAATACGGTGGCCGGTATGCCGGAGCATAATATGAACGTCGAGGTTCGCTACGATCACCCGGCAGGCTGGTGGGTGGCGCCGAATTTCGAATGGTCGCTCTCGGGGTTTTATGTGGACTATCTGAATACAGTGAAAAATCCTTCTTATTTCGTGCTCCATCTGAAGTCTGGATGGAACATCACGGATCGACTGACTTTCTTTGCAGAGGGACGGAATCTCACCGACAAGACCTATGCCGGTGCGGTCGTAGTGAACGACTCGCTCAACCGGTTCGCGAATCCATCGCAGGGGATCAGCGCCTATGCGGGGCTGGAGTACAAGTACTAACAACAGGCTGAAACAGTATGCCGGTATGGAGTAGGCTGGGGCTCAGGCGCCCGCTCAACCTGAGACTCGGTCTACTGTAGCCGGGGTTCTACGGCAAGGGAGAATCAGTAAAACTGTAGCATCCGTGAGCAGGCGTCGGTAGACAGGCGGTCGGTTCACGCGTATAGAAGTGGCATCTTGGAGAGGTTCATGACCCGTTCCGGTGTATCACGCAGTTCCGTTCTTGTGGCAGGGCTTGTGGCCCTTGTCTATGCCTCGCTTGCAGCGATGGCGGGGACCTGTTCGTTCAGCCACGGCGAGGTCTCCAGCGGCCATGCGCACCATGATTCGCAAGACGCGGCTCCGCATAGTGCGCTCTGCGCCTGGGCCTGTCAGGCCACGTCCGATGCCGGACTGGTCACGGAGCCGCCGGCCTTGTCGGTCGGTCCGGTCGCCCGGCTCGTCATCTCCTCCCCGAATCACGTTATCCCTTCACGTTCTTCTTCTCTGCTCCATTCCCGTGCACCTCCGGCGATTTCCTTCATCCTGATCGGATAGGGGATCCCGGGCGGTCTATTCAAGTCGATTTCGCGCGCGCGCCCTTATTCGATCTCGGTCGTTCGTCTACACCATTAACCGTAACCGTTGATGACTTTTTGATGTCCGAGTGGGGCGGCCTCCTTGCTCGGACTGATCCGGGGCGCAGGTGCATCCTCCTGTGGCCTCCGCCCCGGTCCTTTATTTGAAAGGAAGGTGCCATGAAGCGTCTGTTCGTTCTTGCCTTGGCAGGGTGGGTGATAACCGGTGCTGTATCGTTCGCGGGCCTGGCTCAGGACAACGAATCCATAGAGTCGAAACCGGCGGCAAGCGAAGCCATCGTCCAGATTTTCGGCCGTATGTGTGAATACCACCGTGAAGATGTCGAGGCGGCGCTTCGTGCATTCAAGACGGTGCGTCAGGTCGAGTTCTTGAACAATCATGGCACGGTGCTGGTGCGGTATCAGCCAGGCAGCGAGACGCCGGAGCAGTTGGCCGGTGCGGTGCATCGCGCGCTCGCATCGGGCTGGAATTGCTCGGCGCGGGTCGACCGTGGAGAGCAGAGGCTTGAGGCCGGTCAGCAGGAGGGAAAGTCGTGAAGGGCGAGAGCTGGTATTGCACAGGCGAGGTCATGAAGTAACGGGACGCTATGGACGCAGCGCACGGATGTGAATGGACGGGGGATCGGTGCTTGAGGTGCCTTGATGGAATCATCGTTGATGCGGGTGAACGACGCGGCGCAACTGTTACGCGTGAGCAAGTGGACGATTTACCGGTGGATTGAAGAAGGACGGCTGGATGCGACCAAGATTGGACATGGCAGCCTGCGCGTCTTTCGCGAATCGGTCACGGCGTTGGTCGAGGCCAATCGTACGGATCCACCACCGGTGACTCGCTCGATTCCCCGTAAGGTGGTGCCAATTCGTGCAGCAGGCTCGAATAAGAAACGCTGATCATAGCGGCGAGAAGCCGCCGCTATGACAATAGAGGACTGAAGACATATGGCGTCCGCGGGATGAGGTCTCCATCTCGCGGACCCGTTACCAGGGTGGGACGGTTGACTGCCTCCCCCACCCTGGCCCTTCGGGGAGTTGAAAATTGAGAGGGGTTGCGATGAATCACGATCAGGAATATCCCGAACTCATCCCCGTGGTGGTCAGACTGATGGCTATTGCGCTGGGGGTGACCACCAGGTCTGTTGCCGCACCGGAACAGACGCAACAGCCGATGGCGTTCGGCTATCGGTCTTGGCCGACCTGTCAGATTGCCGGGCACCAGCAGGGTCACGAGGAAATACTAAAGTTTTACGTCTGTCCCAAAGGAGCAGCGACATTGGATGACGAGCCCTTTTCGCTGGGTACGCGGTTTGTGATGGAGACCTATCGTGTTGAGGAGGACCGTTTCGGCCAAGGGAGCGCCAAGAAGCCGGCCCGTCACGAACTGGTGCAGGTGTTCAGTATGCAAAAGTATGCGAGCCTTGAGCGGTCCGGTTTGCGGTCTTGCGCCGTCGATGGGTGGCTCTTTTCCACTTTCGTTCAGGCAGGCGTGCCGTCGCGCAGTGCTCGCATCACAATTGGGGCGGGACTCAGGGGTTGGACTGCGCTGACCACGCAGGGAGTCCTGACAGAGGGAGACGTATGCCCATACGTTTCCCTCTCCCATATTCTGGAGCGCCGATACGTCTCGACCGCGCAGGCGTCATGACGCTGGAGCAGACGTCGGTACGAGTAGGCAGGCGTCTGTAGACGCATGGGCGAGAAGCGGATAAATAGACCCTATCTTGAAGGAGTCGGCGATGCGATTGCTCTGGCTATTCGGAACGGTGATGCTCTTGTGCTGCACGGCCCCGGCGTTCGCCGACGAACCTCAGCTCGTGGCGCTCTTGCGCGTGCAGGCGTTCAACAAAGTGTTCGAGGGATTCGATTTTTACCATGTGACGATTGAGGCAGACCTGGCGCAAGAGGATGGCTCGCACGAAGTGATGGCCGTGGCCAGCGGAAAGTTTCTCGACAGCATCAGACGCGTCAAAGCGTTGTTTCTGATCGTCGGCGATACGCTCATCGGGGGGCAAGTACTCGAAGCAAAGGGTCTGCCTCCCTGTACTACATCATCGGGCACTCATGCATCGTCGCTTTAACCACAGAGGAGGTCAGGTCATGTTGAGGCATCTTGTTCTGGGCACCCTGGTATCGGTAAGTTTGCTCGTCATGGGCACATCGGCGTTCGCCTTACAGGCCGGTGGCGTGGAGATCGGCGACCTGGAAACCGGGTCGGTGGTCGGGCAGGCTTTTAAAGCACTCGATGTCGATGCGCAGTTGTTCGCCATCGATCTCGGCACGATCAAGAGCTGGTATCCGCCGACCACGGTGATCGATTTCAAGGTTCGGCCTGGCCGGCCGTTGCTGCTCAAGGTTACGAACAATTCCACCGTCGAGCGGGGGTTCCAAATGACGGATGCGGCCAACGCCGGCTCGCCGTTTGTCTTGATGGCCCAGGTGGTCTTGAAAGCGGGCGAGACGAAATATATCGGCATCCCGACCAGCGATCTCTTCTATGCGACGCAGGGTAATACGCTGATCTACCGGGACCATCTCAATCCGAAGGATCCAGGCGGAAAGCTGCTTATGATCAAGTAGCGGCGATTTTCTTCAGCCTCCCGCAGCCTGCAACGCCCCGCTCATCTTCTGGTGACGGGGCGTTGCTATAAGACCAATCCTTGAAAAAAATGGTTATGCAGACAACATGACAGATCACACAGATCATCACGTTCGGGATCGGAGCCATTGTCCTGATGGCCATGGCCGGGTGCAGTGTGATGGAGGGCGGAGCCGGTTCATCGTCCATACACTGTTTGTCGCGATATTGACTGCAGGGTACTCTGTTCACGTCGATTCGGGTATCGGTGTCGTTGATTTCACGGTCGCTGCCCGTCTATAGTTTGTCGAACTGTTGCGGGTGCCGCAAGGAAGGGCGTTGGTTGACCGTGAATCGCCTCCTCCATCATCGTGCTGTCGTCCTGCTCGTTCTGTGCCTGGCTCTGGCGGCTCCTCTGGCTTCCGTCTTGGCAGCGGCTGAGCAACCGGATGCCGCGCAACGCCACTATGAGCGGGGAGCCGGGCTGTTGCGAAAAGGCGACCTTCCTGCCGCAGCCGAGGCGGTCAGAAAATCCATCGAACTGAATCCCTCATCGGCCGAGTCGTACCGCCTGCTGGGCCAAATCCTCTTTAACGAGCGAAACCCCTCCAAAGCCGTTGAGGCCTTCACGCATGCCGTGAAGCTTAACCCCAAGTACGCGGAGGCGCTGAACGATCTGGCCGAAGTCTATTTGGCGCAAGGGAAGTCGGCAGAGGCCGAGCAGGCGTTGACGCGAGCCATCGACGCTAATCCGAAACATGCTGAATCCTATCTCGACTTGGCTAAGGTCTATGAGCAGCGGCATGAGTCGTCCGAGGCGTTGCAGACTTACCAGAGGCTGTTGACCGTGGTTCCAGACCAGCCCGAGGCCTTATTTGCACTGGCCACAATCTATGACGGCCAGGGGGAGGCGAAAGCGGCGAGCGACATGCTGCGCCGGCTGACGAAATCGAATCCCAAACATGCGAATGGCTGGTACTTGAATGGGCGTATCGCCGAGAGGAACAATGACCTCATCGAAGCCGCCTATTCGTACAAACAGGCGGTTGCCGCCAAGCCAGACTTGGTCGACGCGCATTACAATCTTGGTTTTGTCTACCGGAGCCAGGGGCGGCCGAACGAGGCGGAGCGGGAATTTCTCGAGGTGTTACGGTACCGCCCGGAGTATGCCGAAGCCCACATGAACCTCGGTGTGATCTACACCGGCCTCAACAGGCTTGAAGAGGCGGAACGGTCCTACGAGCGAGCGGTCGAGTTGAAGCCGGACTATGCGGAAGCGCACTACAACTTGGGTGTCTTCTATGAGTTGAACCGGAAAGATCTGCCGAAGGCACTGGCGCAATATCACCGGTATCTCAAGCTCGGGGGGCGCGACGATCGCGTGGAGCGCATTGTCGGGGCCGGAGGACGGTGAGCAAGCGAGGCATGCGGGAAGGGCGTGACTTGCGAGACATGTCACCGAAGACAGCGGAATCGGAAGTTCGGGCCGTCTCGCTCGTCGCGCAAGCCCCGCCTACCAACGATAGGGCCAGGGGCGGTAGTAGGGACTCCAGTAGGGCCCCCAGTACGCACCAGGGCCTATCTGAGGCCTGATACGAGGGGCCGCTTCTTCAGCGGCACTCCATACCTGTAAACGTTTCACCTCAATGATCGGATAGACGTATTCGGTCTCATCGAGGGGCAGCGCAATCGATCCCGCTACGTTGCCTGCCACGGTGATTCTGGTGCCGTGGGGCAATGTGGCAGGATCGAGGAACTCGTGCTGCAGTGCGACGAAGCGGCCTTGGGATTTGGTCAAGTCGTATCCGGGATGCATCGATCGATCGAGCGGCAACTGTAAGATTTCGATTCTTGTGCCGTCTTTAAGACGTCGAGCCGTCAAGACCATGCCGCCGAAGACCACTGGTTGACCCTGTACGGAATCGGGTGCGGCTTTGAGCTGAAGGAAGGTGAGTGCCTGTACGTCAGGGCCGCCCCACGTTTCTTGTGTCGAGGCACAGCCGGTGAGCGCGATGAGCAGGACGAGCGTGGAGAGTAGGGTGCGCGACAACATATCGACAGTATAACAAAGAGTGAGAAGTAAGTTCCCGGCATATTCGATATAATGAGCGGTCGGCATTGATTCAAGAAAGGAGACGGTATGGTGAATAGACAGGGTGCACGATGGGCCTCGGCGGTATGTGCGATGGTGTGGTGTGTCGTCGGCTTGGGGGGCTCGCCGGTCGCCGCCGCCACTCCCGACTTGAAGGGGAAGTTCGAAGTCTTGAAGGACGAAGTCTCCACACATACACCCGGCAAGGTGAAGTTGATTGAGTTTGCCGACTTCTACTGTCCGCATTGCCACCGGTTCGACGGAGAGGGGTTGGCGCTCCTCCAAAAAGAGTTCGGGAACAAGCTTGAGGCGACGATGGTGGGGTTCCCGGTGATCCATGGCAAGCTGCCGACCCCCTTCGATATGTACGAGCAGGCAAAGCTGATGGGGAAAGGGAGCGAAATGAAAGCGGTCCTCTTTCGCACCATCCACAAGGATAAGATTACAGGCGTGCTGGATCGCTCGTTGCGTGAAGTCTTGATCAAGGAAGTCGGTCTCGATCCGAAGGCCTTTGAAGATGGCATGGCCAGCGGGAAACCGGCGAAGATCTTTGAAGAGGGGCGCAAATGGGGCGAGCGCATCAAGGTCCAGCAGACCCCGACCGTGCTCATCGACGGGAATATTAAGGCAGAGACGATCGATCCGGAGAATCTCAAGTTGATCATCCAGAGTATTCTGGACGCCGATAAGAAGAAGTGATCAAAGAAGTGATCAGTGATGAGTGATCGGTGATCAGATTAGGTTTCTCCACCGGTCACTCATCACGCGTTACACATCACGGGGTTATCATGGCGATTGATCCGATCTGCGGCATGACGGTGGATCCGGCGACGGCGGCTGGAAGTCACGAGCATCGAGGCGAGCGCTACTACTTTTGCGGCCTCTCCTGCCTGGAGCGATTCAAGGCCGATCCGGAGCGGGCGTTGCAGCCACGGCCTGCCAGTCCAGCAAAGCCGACGACGACAAGAAGACCCCTGCCGATGCTGCAGCCTGCCTCGGTTGTGGCAGGGGCTATCGATCCCGTCTGCGGGATGACGGTGCAGCCGGCCACGGCAGCCGGTTCCTACGAATATCAAGGGAAGACCTACTACTTCTGTGCGGCGAGTTGTCTCACCAAGTTCCGCGCCGATCCCATTTACTATCTGACGCCTGTTGAGCAGCGGCTTCCCCGCGTCGCGGTCGCTCCGTCCGGCGGACTGGTCGAGTACATTTGTCCGATGGACCCGGAGGTGCTGGAGACTCAACCGGGCGCATGCCGGATTTGCGGGATGGCGCTGGAACCAAAAATGGTCTCGCTTGAGGATGAACAGAACCCCGAGCTGGAGGATATGAGCAGGCGGTTCTGGATCTGTCTCGGGCCTTCCCTCCTGGTCATGTTGTTGGCCATGGCCGAGATGATTCCCGGCTTGTCACTTCCGCAGATCTTCACTGGCTCGGTGAGGAACTGGGTGCAATGGCTGTTGGCGACGCCGGTGGTGCTCTGGGGAGGCTGGCCGTTTTTTCAGCGAGGGTGGATTTCGGTGGTGAACCGGACTCCCAACATGTTCACGCTCATTGCCATTGGAACGGGAGCGGCCTATGGCTACAGCACGGTTGCCACCGTCGCGCCGACGCTACTCCCCGGTTCCTTCCGATTGCACGACGGTTCGATCGCCGTCTATTTTGAAGCCGCGGCCATGATTACGGTGCTTGTCTTGCTCGGCCAGGTTCTTGAGTTGAAGGCCCGGAGTCAGACGAGTTCCGCGATTCGTTCCTTGCTCAGACTCGCGCCAAAGACCGCCAGGCTGATCAAGTCGGACGGGCAGGAAGAAGATGTGCTGCTCGAGCAGATTCAGGTGGGTCAGCGATTACGCGTCAGGCCGGGCGAGCGAGTGCCGGTCGATGGGATGGTCCAGGAAGGTGCGACTTCGGTCGATGAGTCCATGATCACCGGGGAATCGATCCCGGTCGAAAAAATAATCGGGACTCGGGTGACCGGAGGGACGATCAACGGCACGGGCGGGATCGTGATGGTCGCCGAGCGAGTCGGGCGAGATACGATGCTCGCCAGGATTGTGCAGATGGTGAGCGAGGCGCAACGGAGCCGGGCGCCGATCCAGCGTCTTGCCGATGTGGCGGCGGCGTATTTTGTGCCGCTGGTCGTGGCGGCTTCATTGCTGACGGCGGTAGCCTGGGCGATCTGGGGCCCTGATCCGAAGTTGGCCCATGCGCTGGTCAATGCCGTCGCGGTCCTGATCATTGCCTGTCCCTGTGCGTTGGGATTGGCGACGCCGATGTCGATCATGGTAGGGACCGGTCGCGGGGCGATGGCCGGTGTGTTGGTCAAGAAGGCTGAAGCCCTGGAGATATTGGGGAAGGTGGATACGCTCGTCATCGATAAGACCGGAACCCTGACGGAGGGCAAGCCGACATTGCTCTCGATACAACCGGTGCCACCCTGGACCGATGTCGATCTGTTACGATTCGCGGCGAGTCTTGAGCGGAGTAGCGAACATCCTCTGGCTGCCGCAGTGGTGGCCGGAGCGGAAGCGCGAGGCCTCTCGTGCGTCCCGGTCGAGCAGTTTCATTCGGTGACGGGTAAGGGTGTGACCGGGACGGTGGCTGGCCGTCGGATCGCCATCGGGACGGCTACGTTTTTGCGGCTGGAGATCGGGGTATCAAACCAGAGCCTGACGACGTTGGACGACAACGCGGCTTCGCTTCGTCGTGAGGGGCAGACGATCCTGTTCGTGGCCATCGATGGACAGGCGGCCGGCATCCTTGGCGTGGCGGACCCGATCAAAGCTTCGACGCATGAGGCGGTGCAAGAGCTCAAGGCCGATGGTCTTCGGGTCGTCATGGTCACGGGCGATCATCGCGACACGGCAGAGGCCGTGGCCCGGCAACTCGGCATCGAAGAGGTTCTGGCTGGAGTCTTGCCGGAACACAAGGGCCAGATCGTGGCCCGTCTCAAGTCCCAAGGCTGCGTTGTGGCGATGGCCGGAGATGGGATCAATGATGCTCCTGCGCTGGCATTGGCCGATGTCGGGATTGCGATGGGGACCGGAGCAGATACGGCCATTGAAAGTGCGGGGATCACGCTGGTGAAAGGGGATCTGCGCGGGCTGCTTCGCGCACGCAGATTGAGCCAGGCCACGATGCGGAATATTCGGCAGAATCTCTTATTCGCATTTCTCTACAATGTCATCGGTGTGCCGATCGCGGCCGGCGTCCTCTACCCGGTCTGGGGAATCCTCCTGAGTCCCATGATCGCCAGTGCCGCCATGACGTTCAGTTCTGTGTCCGTCATCTCCAATGCCCTCCGCCTGCGTCATGTGGAATTGTAAGTGCGCCTCCAGCGGATGCGTGCTAGGCTACGGTCGTTTATCGTCAATCGGGTAAGAGGGGACTGCGGCTTGTTGCGATTCAATTTCATCGTGCGAATCATGATCGGGCTCTGCGTGGCTGGTTCGATTGCCGGAGGAACGGCCCTGGCCGGGACTCGTGCGATTCCTATGGCGAGCGGGGGTGAATTCCAGGCGCAGATCAAGGCGGCCGCGACCAAGGTCATTCCTTCTGTCGTCAGCATCGCCTCCACAGTGATGGTCCGCGATCAAGCCTTCAGCGATGAGGCGCTTCCGTTCGGTCTGTTCAAGGACGCGCCTACGACCAGGCGGCAATATGGCCAAGGCTCCGGGGTCATCGTGTCGGCGGATGGCTACATTATGACAAATAACCATGTCATTGCCGATGCGGTTAATGTGGAAGTGATTCTTGCCGACCGGCGACAATACAAAGGACGAGTGGTGGCCACCGATCCGAAGACCGACGTGGCGCTCGTGAAAATTCAGGCGACCAATCTGCCGGCGGTCACGTGGGGGGATTCGAGCATGCTCGCCGTCGGCGAATTTGTGCTCGCGATCGGCAATCCGCTGGGCTTGAGCCGGAGTGTCACGTTCGGCATTGTCAGTGCCGTGGGACGAGCCGATGTCGGCGTTGCCGATTTCGAAGACTTCATTCAGACCGATGCCCCCATCAATCCCGGTAACTCCGGCGGTGCGCTGGTGACCCTTAACGGAGAACTGATAGGGATCAATACCGCCATCGCGAGCCCGACCAGTGGAAGTGTCGGCGTCGGGTTTGCCATTCCCAGCAATATGGCCAGGTCTGCCATGCAGAGCCTGCTCAAGACCGGGCGTGTGGTTCGTGGATTTCTCGGCGCCTCGACGCAAGATGTCTCCCCCCTGTTGGGCAAGGTCTTTCGTCTGCCGGATGTGAAGGGCGCGATCGTCACCGATGTGCAGGCGAAGGGCTCTGCCGAAAAAGCCGGACTGAAGCGTGGCGATGTGGTCGTGCGATTCGACGGGCGCGACATCATGGACAGCGGACATCTGCGGAACCTCGTAGCGGCCGCCACGATCGGGAGTAAACACAAGCTGGATCTCGTGCGCGAGAGTAAGCCCTATCAGGCTGAGCTGGTCGTCCAGGAGGCGCCGCGTGAACGGGCCAAGAAGAGCCAGTCCCTATCGGCCTCAGCGGCCACGGCTCATCCTCTTGCCGGCGTCGTCTTCGACGATGTGACCGCGCCGTTGGCTCGGCAGATGGATCTGGCTGTCACGAGTGGAGTGGTGGTGACCGATATTGAAGAAGGGAGCTTAGCCGAATCTTCAGGCCTCCAGCCAGGCGACGTGGTGTTGGAGCTCAACCGTCAGCATATTCCCACCTTTGCCGTCTTTCAGCGTTTGGCCGATCCGATGAAGCCCTCCGATCTCGCCTTGCTATTGATCAATCGGCAGGGGAACGTCATGTACATCCCGATTCAAGGCGACTAATCGCGCGCTGGGAGGTCAGACCACCTGACCTATTCGCGCAATGCGCACAGTCAGAGCCCTTCCCGTGCTTCTTCCCTGCCCGCAGCCCGAATAAATCCCCGCCCAAGTTCGCTTACACGATAGATGTGAGCCGGATGTATTCCCTGTTCATCGTGACAATTCTGTATTGCTTGGCGCGTTGCATGATGCTACGTTTCTTGAAAACGTGTTACTGATGAGGCTGCCATGAAGAAGTTGATTCGATTCGGCGTGTCGTTGGACCACCATTTGCTCGACGCGTTCGATCTACACATCAAGAAGCGTAAGTACACGAACCGTTCAGAGGCGCTGCGGGATCTCATCCGGGATAACCTGGTCGGGCAGGAGTGGGACGACGACAAGGAAACGGTCGGGACGATCACGTTTGTCTACGACCATCACGTGCGCGACCTGAGCAGAAAACTCACGGACATCCAACACCGCTACCAGCCGCTCATCTTGTCCGGGATGCACGTGCATCTCGATCATGACCATTGTTTAGAAGTGCTGGCGGTGAAGGGCAACGGCTCTGTCATCAAGAAGCTTGCCGACATCCTCATCGGGACCAAAGGCGTCAAGCATGGAAAGTTGACGGCGACCACCACGGGAAAAGGGTTGAGCTGAGCGCCTTCGTGAATATCCTCAGTCTCTTCCTCCATCTCACCGTGCTGGTAGGCGTTGCTTCCATGGCTTTCGCCCATGACCCCGATGTTGAGACGGTCGACGTTCCGGAAGTCACCGTCATCGGTGATAGGCCGGTTGCAGCCTCTTCCCAGCAGTTCATCCCCGATAAAGAATTTCTTTTACAACCGCAGGGCCGTCCGGCCCAGGTACTGAAGCTGATCCCCGGATTCATTGCGGTGGAACATTCCGGCGGGGCGGGCAAGGCCGATCAATACTTTCTGCGCGGGTTCGACGCGGATCATGGGACCGATGTGGCCTTTTTCTCCGATGGCATGCCGATCAACCTGCGCACTCACGCGCACGGGCAAGGTTATACCGACCTGAATTTCATTATTCCCGAGACGATCGAGGGACTCGACGTGAGCAAGGGGGCCTATCTCCCGGAATATGGCGATTTTGCCACGGCAGGAGCGGTGAACTTCAGGACGCGGCAGGTGGTGCAAGAAGGAATCGTCCAGGCAGCCGGGGGGCAGTTCGATACACAGCGCTACATGCTCATGTTCTCTCCCACCAAGGATCGGGTGCGTACCCTGTTCGCCGCCGAAGGCTATTACACGAACGGTCCGTTTCAACAGGATAACCGCTATTTCCGGGGCAACCTCTTGGGAAAAATGACGACCAATCTGACCGGGCGGGACGAACTGAGCCTGACCGGGACCTTTCATCAGGCCCAGTGGAACGCCTCGGGCGAAGTTCCGTTACGAGCGGTGCAGGACGGCTCGCTCGACCGGTTCGGTGCCGTCGATCCTTCGGAAGGAGGCAAGACGCTCCGCAGCACCGCCAAGTTGAACTACCATTACGACACGACGTCGAACGGGCAGTTCTTCGCCAATGCGTATGGCCAGTACTATCGGTTAGATCTCTATACAAATTTCACGTTCTTCGCCAATGACCCCGTCAATGGCGACGGTATTCAACAATCCGATCGGCGGGTGATGTACGGCGGCGACCTCGGGTACAAGCAGCGAGGCGAGGTATGGGGCCTGCCGAGCATTGGGACCATCGGGCTTCAAACCAGAGTCGACCACATCCACGCAAGACTCGGAACTCAGACGACGAGAAGGCCGACCGGAGCGTCCATAGACAGCGATATTTTGGAGGCGTCCTATGCGCCCTTTGTGAAAGCAGAGGTTCAACCCACGTCGTGGATGAGGTTGGCGGGCGGGCTCCGCGCTGAGACGTTCACCTTCGATGTGAGGAATCGCTGTATGGCCTGTGCCGACCAGCCTGCCGGACGGACGAGTTCCGGTATCGTTCTCCCAAAAATGAACCTCATCCTGGGCCCCTGGGCCGGCACGGAACTCTTCGCCAACTATGGCGAGGGCTATCATAGCAACGATGCACGATCGGCGGTCGCACCGGGGTCCTCACCCCTTGCGCGAGCCAAGAGTTATGAGGTCGGTGTCCGGTCGAAACCCTGGGGGGCTGAAGGCGTCGAGTTGACTGCAACCATCTGGCGATTAGATCTCAAGTCTGAGCTGGTATTTGTCGGAGACCAGGGGACGACAGACATTCGTGGCGCGAGCACACGAGAGGGCGTGGAGGTGGCTGCACGGGGACCAGTCTGGGGCCCGCTGTATTTTAACGGCAGCGTGACCTGGACGAAGGCCGAGTTTCGCAACGGCGATGCGATTCTTCTAGCCCCCGAGGTCACGGCCTATGGGGCGCTGTTGTTGCGTTGGCCTGAAGGTCTGACCTCGCAGCTGCAAGCGACCTATCTCGGCGTGCGGCCGCTCACAGAGGACCGGAGCATCAAGGCTCCCTCCTGGATTGATTTCGACCTCTCGGAGCGCTATCAACTGCCGATCAAGATGTCCCATGGCCGCATGGAGGCATTTTTCTTTATTCAGAACCTCTTCAATACCAAGTGGGAGCAGGCCACCTTCGCCTTTGCTTCTCAGTTACGGAACGAGCCGGCGCCGGTTAACGACATTCACTTTGTGCCGGGGAGTCCCAGGACATTTATGGGCGGTCTCGCATGGTATTTCTAGTCGACCGCTGAAAACGACTTCCAACTTCGTTCTCGTCTCGAAAGCATCCTCAACGTATCCAGTAGGGTACGCCTCCGGTGCTTTCTTCGCCGGCGGCCTTGTTGGAAGATCGTTTTGAGCGGCCTATAGTGAGGCGATATGAAGTCAAAGCGAAAGATTTTACCCCGTGACTATTTCAACCGCCCAACGGTTGCGGTCGCGAGATCGCTCGTCGGCAAATATCTTGTGCGGGCGATCGATGGCCGTGAAATTGCCGCGAAAATCGTCGAAGTGGAGGCCTATGTCGGGTCACAGGATAAGGCCTGCCATGCGTCGAAAGGGAGAACGCCACGAACGGATGTCATGTTTGGCCCGGCAGGAATCGCGTACGTGTACCTTATTTACGGGATGTACCATTGCTTGAATGTGGTGACGGAGCGGGAGGAGTTTCCCTCAGCGGTCTTGATCAGGGCGATTGAGGTCGACGGGGAGTTGATCGATGGACCGGGACGGCTGTGCCGTGTGCTAGAGATCGATCGCGTCCTCAACCGCGTAGACCTTACGGAAGGCGAAGCCCTCTGGTTTGAGGATCGTGGGGTGGTGCTGAAAAGAGGGGAGCTGGGGGCTCATGCACGCATCGGTGTCGACTATGCGGGAGCATGGGCCAAGAAACCCTGGCGATTCAGACTGCGTTCGGTCACAGCCTCCGCGAGGGCAGGCCGCACAAAAAAACAGAGGGGCGCCGAATGAATCCGGCGCCCCTCTGCGATATCTGATTGAACGGCTCGACTACTCGATCTTACGATCGGCCCCAATTTTCGTGGCAGATGTGACCGGGGGAGCGATCTTGACCTGAATTCCAGAGACAGTCGGGAGTTGTCCAGCGCCCTGCTCTCCGGTAATCCTCGCGTTGTCTGTCTTCTTCAGGTGCTGCTCGCTATGCTTGATGGAACCCTGGGATTTGAGCAATGTGGAATCCCCACGTCCATCAGCCTGGCCAGGATCGTTGGCGGTTGACTGGCCCGTCACTGGGCTTACGCTGGCCTTCGCCGGATAGCCTTCGTGCTTGGGTAGGAGCGAGGGGTTTGCCGAGGCCATCGACAACGCAAACAGGACGCCTGAGACGGTCGCAACAGTACCGATTACGATCTTCATGAGCCTACTCCTTTGAATGATGGTGGCCGGAGAAAATACGTTTTTACCGACAAGGTCGAATCAAGTGGCGGGAATCATAGCCAGGGGGGGGTGGGTCTGTCAAGGGGGCAGGGGAGCAGCCAGACCATTCTTCTTGCTCGCTGAGGCCGCACGATCAGAATGTGCTCCCTCAATGCGCGCAGTGAAGGACAGTCTGGCTGCCCCCCTAGGGTTAGGTGGGGGAAAAGAAGGACGGATGGGCAGCCTAGTCGTCCTCTGTGCTCGCGCAACGCTCACGGGCTCGTCTGTCTGGTTCTTCTGGAATGTTTCCTGCCACAATTGACGCGAGTACGGCATTGCCGTA